>CBAAAH010000041.1:0-12193 GCA_964658865.1 uncultured Granulicella sp. | reverse complement strand
GCGTGTAGTGCTCCGCATCCAGCACGGCGAGGTCGCGTTGCACCTGCTGCACCTGTCGGGAAAGCCGCTGAAGCTGCGCCTCGAAACCATCTTCCACGGTCGCGGTGTAGAGCGCCGCATGATCGTCCAGCAGACGCTGCAGCGCATCGGTGTCGCCGCGGTGATAGGCATGATTGGCGCGGGCCATCAGCAGGGTGAAGTATCGTTCTTCCGCATCGTCGGTCGCCCGGTCGGGATGGATGCGCTTGACGACCTCGCGGAAAAGCGTTTTCAAGCTTACTGTAGGAACCACCGCTTCGACGTCGGCCTCATCCCCGCAGAACGCGGCATCGTGGGTTTCCTGCGCGCGTTGGCGGGCTTCCACCGCACGCTGGCGAGCGTCGGCGGAGTCGTACAGCGCGACTTCCCGCTCGGCAATCCTGGCTTCCAGGTCGTCCAGTTCCGCATACAGCACGCCGACCTGGCAGAAGTATTGCGCTTCAAAGGCTTTGAGCTGTGCCCGAAGCCGGCCAAGCTCCGCTTCCCGCTCGGCCAGGCGCACGCGCAGGGCCGCAAGCTGCTCACGCCTTGCAAGCACGACAGCGTCGTTCGCGGTTCGCTGGAGGACGAGTTCCGTCGGCTTTCCCCTTCCGTTGAATGGACTACCAGTTTACCGGCGAGGCAGGGGACGACGCCTTATGCGATGCGCAATTCTTCGATCTGGTTCGTGAGAGATCTGCCCTTAACAGGCAGCGCCGGCGTTTGGGTTTGGAAAGGTATCGACATTCTCCGCGTCGCTCAGGTCGATGCAGGCAAAGTCCTTTTCCACGATGACGTGCAGGTCGCCACGCTCGCCGAGGCGAAGTGTCTCGTAGACGCCGACCTGATCGGGCTGTGCCCAATGCAGCATCACACGGCTCGGCAAACGCACGGAGAGAGACACCGCGTCGTGCCTCACCTCTGTAAACGGCAGGTCCTCCACCGACTCAAGCACGTAAGTGAAGCCATCCCCGTCGGCCGTGAAATAGACCGTCTCTTCGATCCTTCCGGTCGCGGTCAGGGCAGCCATCTCAGACTGGCTCACCCGCAGCCGAACCGAGTGTTTCCGCATGCGCAGCTTCATGCATGCACCTCCGCGGCAGCGTGGGCCCGCACGCGCTGGGCTCCGTGATACACGTTGCCATGATCTCCGCGAAGGAACCCCACCAGCGTGATGTCGAAGTCTTTGGCCACCTGGACAGCGAGACTGGATGGCGCACCGACCGAGGCGATCATCGGTAGCCCGGCCATGAGGCCTTTTTGCAGCAGCTCAAAGCTGGCCCTGCCGGAAAGCAGAAGGAGCCGGTTGCGCAGCGGTGCACGGTCGGCCAGAAACTCCGCGCCCAGCAGCTTGTCGACCGCATTGTGGCGGCCCACATCCTCACGGATGGAGAGCAGCGTTCCGGATGCATCGAACAACCCGGCCGCATGCAAGCCGCCGGTACGATCGAAGACGGATTGGGCCGCGCGCAGCCGGTCCGGTAAGGTGTACAGCACTTCCAGCGCAATCGTAAACCGGTTTGCCGCGCGTGGCGGACACACCGTGCGCAGGGCAAGCAGCGACGCCTTACCGCAGATGCCGCAGCTTGAGGTCGTGTAGAAATTGCGCTGCAGATTGGCCAGGCTGACCGTCACATCCGGCGCCAGGCTAACGCGGATCACATTCCGCCCGGGCCTGGCGGAGAGAACGACTCCCTCTTCCGCGTGCTGCGGCCTGCCCTCCACGAAGCGAATGTCTTCGATGTCCGCAGCGTCGCGCACGACACCTTCGGTCATCAGAAAACCGGCCGCCCACTCCATGTCGTTGCCCGGCGTCCGCATGGTGACGGAGAGGGATTGAACGGCCCGGTCCTTCGCCGGTCCATAGGCGAGTTGCAGTTCCAGCGGCTCTTCCACAGCCAGCGTGTCCTCCTGGACTGAGACCGTTTGCCCAAGAATCCTGGTGACGCTGGCCGGCACCGTGCCGCGTCCCGGCCGGCCTTCGGGTACGACGCCAATCCCGGTCTGCGTCTCCGCCATCGGAGTATTGAAGCTTGCCATGCCTGTATAGACGCGATTCGCCTGCGCAGAATCGCCCGGGCCCCCGTAAAGCCGCGCCATGCCATGCGGCCTCTGGGGCAAGTGAGCGTCGGCACCCCAACAGACCCCAACCGTGCGACCGCTGGCCGGCACTTATCCCGGAGGCCACGCCATGGAACGCCCGCCCAGCACGTGCAGGTGCAGGTGCGCCACGGTCTGGCCGCCGTCGCTGCCGGCGTTGGTCACGACCCGAAAGCCTTCGGGGCAAAACCGCTGCCCCAGTTCGCCCGCGACGCGCAGCAGGTGCCCAAGCATCGCATCGTGCCGCGCCGAGACCTGCCCGAGCGACTGCACCGCGACTTTGGGAAGGACCAGCAGGTGCACCGGCGCAACCGGCGCAATGTCACGAAAGGCGAGGCAAATCTCGTCATCGTGCACGCGTTCCACGGGAATGTCGCCGCGCACGATGCGGCCAAAGATCGTGTCTTCACTCATGAAGGTGCTTCCTCCTAATCCTCGTCGTGATGCTATGTTTTTCCTATGACATTTAAGCAAACGTGGCCGCTGCTGTTTTTTGTTTCATTGCTCCTCGCTGCGACTCTGCCTGTCGCTTACGGTGTCAAATACGGTGCAGCGGCCGGGCTTACCGCTTTTCAGGGCGATGCCTTTTACTACCTTGGCATCACGCAACGATCACAACACTTCGCTGGATTTTCCTTTGATGGGTTATGGCCAACCAATGGCTTTCATCCCCTCTGGGAATGGCTGCTGGCAGGTTTGGCGCGCGTGCACGTGCTGAATTTTGAGGATACGCTGCAGGTCGTACGGCGCGTCTACATGCTAGACGCGCTTCTACTTGGATTGGCCTCGGGAATATTTTGTGTAGCGGCTTCCGCGGCTATGTCGCGCCGATGGCTTGCGCTGCTGATTTGCTCGCCCGGCCCACTGTGGCTCGGTGTAGCCCTGGCCACGCCGAATTACGGCGCAAGCTGGTCGTCGATGAATGGCATGGAAAGCGCAATTACTTTTTTATGCTTCGCCATGTCGCTTGCCGCGCTGCGGTGGTGGGACGAGAGGCCCAGTGTTGGTTTAGCCCTTTTAGTATCTGTGCTTCTCGGCCTGACGGTCCTCGCTCGTCTGGACGAAATCTTTCTCGCGGCAAGCATTGTGGCGTGGATGTTTGCGCGTGTGCGAAACCAAAAGATGACAGCATGGACCGTTGCAACCGCCGCCGTCTTACCGCTGTCAGGTATGCTCGGCACCTATCTGATCTATAACTATGCAGCCGTCGGAGCCATGCTGCCATTGAGCGGGGCCGCCAAGGCGGGCCTGAGTGGATGGGGAAATCTGCACCACCTCGCATGGCTGCTTCAACCGGTTCGGCACGGGCTGCCACCGAATATGCTACAACCCGGTTCCGGTGTTTTCATTTTCGGCGAGACATACATGCGTATGGCACAGATGGTTCTTCCGCCACTGGTTTGCGTAATTGAATTGTATCGCCAGAGAGGCTCACGGTTTTCTTCATGGAGTGTTCCGCTCTGCGTGGGCGTTTTACTCAAGGCTGGATACAATTTCGCTTTTGTGGCCCTATTTCACCAAGGATCCTGGTATTTCACAGTGTCCTTTGCAATCGCCAACCTTTTTATTGTCCGATGGCTGGATGAAGCGCTTGGGCGGCTTTTCCCAAACCGATTTTCACTTGAAGTGCGCCTGGGATCCACGCTGGTTTATCTCGCATTCGTTCTTTTGAGCTTTAACATGTACCTGACGCCAATCAAAAGCAGTTACGGGTCCGACCGGTTGGCGCTCGTCGGCGACGGGTGGAGGCTTGGGCAGGAACTACGCCGCAACGGGGACAGCCGAATCCTGGAGTTTACCGACGGGGTGATCAGCTACGGTCTGCGCCTGCCGGCGGAGGCAGCGTTCGGGCTGGTTCTGGACGCACAGGCGGCAGCGGCATTGAAGAACGGAACATTTCTGGATTTAATGGAACAGCGCAATATCACCCTGGCCGCTTCGCAAAGTAACTACAGCGAAGAAATGGCAAAGTATCTGGTGAACTCATATTGGGCGCAGGGAATTCCACTCTATGGAATCCAGGCAAAAGAATTCGGCCACCACACCTTTGTCTTCTTACGCCACGATCCCACTTACAATATCGATTTCTACCGCCTACAGCGCCGCTGATTCATGATTGCAAGCCGGACCGCCGCACATACTCGCCTAGCCGCCTCTTCACCGCTCAGTTCCTGTATCTCTGTTCTGAGTCTTCGTTCAGGCTGTTTGGGCGGGACTGCGGCGCTGAGAACAGCAAGACTACACCGGTAGGCAACGATTAATTGTGCCAGGCCCGTGTGGGGTCGTCGTCCGGGTCGGGCGTGCCTTGCGCGGGGCGGCCGGCCTCCGGCACATGGCGCAGGTTCACGCGGTAGCGATACCAGACGTAGGCGGTGCCGCGCATGCGGTCGAGCAGGATGTCGTCCGGTGCGAGCAGGACTGCAGCTTCAGGATGCGCGGATTTCCAGCGCTCCAGGCCGGCATCGGCGGCCGCGCGATCCGGCGATTGCGCGATGACGATCAGCGGCATGGTGGACTTACGACGGCCGGTGGCGGAGGCAGGCTTCTTCGACGTTGCGCCCTGCGCCTCTTCGGCATGCGCCGAACCGGTGTCGCTGGAAGACGCGGCAAGAGACGTTTCCGTGGCGCTGCCGTGGCCGGGCGATTCAGGCGGCGTATCTTCGGCAGAGGCAGGCGCCGGAATCGCCGCACTCTTCTTTGCCGTGCGCTTCTTCGGAACAGTCGGTCCGCTGCGTGCCTTGGACGGCTGCACGCGCGCGGGTTCTCCGTCCATCTTTTTAAAGTGCGGCGGCCAGGGTGCGTCGCCAATGCCCGCGGCTTCGTCGCGCGCGGCCAGATCCAGCAGCCAGTCCAGCGGTCCGGCAAAGCTGTCGATCGCCGCATGCGGGTCGCCGATGGTGGCGAAGCGCGCCGGGACCGTGGCCGTGGTAAAGTCGCGCGGATCGCACAGCGGCACCTCTGCCCACTCCAGCGGTGTGGAGACGCGCGCATCGGGCAGCGGACGCACGCTGTAAGCCGAGCACGTCGTGCGGTCCTTCGCGTTCTGGTTGTAGTCCAGGAAGACGCCGTGGCGCTCCTCCTTCCACCACTTGCTGCTGGCCAGCGCGGGTGCGCGGCGCTCGACTTCACGCGCCAGTGCAAGCGCGGCGCGGCGCACCTCGGTAAAGCTCCAGCGTGGCTGGATGCGCACGTTCACGTGCATGCCGCGGGAACCGCTGGTCTTGGGCCAGCCGCGCAAACCCGCCTCCGCAAGCACCGCCTGTACCTTGAGCGCGACGGCACGCACGCTCTCCCATTCCACGCCGGGACCCGGGTCCAGGTCGATGCGCAGCTCGTCCGGGTGGTCCAGATCGGTCCCGCGCACGGGGTGCGGATGCAGCTCGATGCAGCCCAGGTTGACGGCCCATGCCAACGCGGCGGCGTTGTCGATCACGACTTCGTCCGCCGTCCTTCCGGAGGGAAACGACAGTGTCACCGTCTTCACGAAATCGGGTAGGTTGTCGGGCGCGCGCTTCTGGTAAAATGGCTCACCGTCGGCGCCGTTCACGAACCGCTTGAGCACGAATGGCCGGTCGCGCACGCCCAGCAGCGCACCCGGCGCAATGGACAGGTAATACCGCACCAGATCGAGCTTGGTGAGCTGGGCCGCGCGGGAAAAGTAGAGCTTCGCCGGGTTCGAAATGCGAACCGCGTGGCCGTCCACTTCGACGAGCGCTGCATCATCCGGCTTTGCCACGGGTCCAGCCTTTCCGGTTCGTTACGCTGCGACGGCGATGCCCTGAAATGGCAGAAACAGCCGGAAGACCGTGCCCGAATCGTGGTCACCGGTGCGGCTGCGCACAAACAGGCGGCCGTAATGGCGACCCACGATTTCACTCGAAATCCAAAGGCCGAGGCCCGTCCCCTGGATGCCCTTGGTGCTGAAAAACGCACGATAGATGTCGCGCAGCGCGGCGCGTGGAATGCCACTACCGTTGTCCGCAATGACAAGGAAAACGCCAGGCCTGTCCGACCCGGGCTCGGTGCCTTCGTGGGTACGCACCAGCAGACGGCTTCCTGGCCGGCCGCGCATCGCATCGGTCGCGTTACCGACCAGGTTATTGATCACCTGCCGAATTTCGCTTTCCATGCAGATGATGTGCCGGTGCACGCGGTCCCTGCGTTCGATCGTTACACCCGCCGCGCTGATGCGTGCTGCGCCCAGGTCGAGCGAAGCCGTGACCAGATCGCCAATCAGCACGGCCTGCGGCCTAGTGGACTGCTTGTAAAACCGCAACGACTGCGAGGTAATGAGCTTGACGCGGCGCAGTTCGCCGTCGACCTGCCTTAGAAACTCCTGCGCCTCTTCAAGTGTTTTGCTGTGTTCCGCCAGGTAAACGAGGTTGGTCACGCTCTCCAGAGGGTTATTGATCTCGTGCGCGATGGATGCCGCTAGCCTGCCGGCGACCGCCAGCTTTTCGCTTTCGCGCAGGGCGTTCTCAATCTCCATGCGTGCCGTGACGTCGGCCTGGATACCGACGATTTGCACCACCGTGCCGTCGCGGCCGCGGATGGGAGACAGCGTGAGTTCATTCCAGAACGGCGAGCCGTCGCGGCGATAATTCCGGATCGTCGCCACCACCTCGCGGCCGTCGCGGATGGCCTCGCGAATGAGCACAAGGCCGGGCTGGTCGTGCTCGTCGCCCTGCAAAAAGCGGCAGTTCCTGCCCAGCACATCTTCCAGCGCGTAGCCGGTCATCACCTCGAACGCGGGGTTGACGTAGGTAAGCGGCATGTCGGGCAGCGTCGCATTCGACACGCTGATGCCGTTGGTAACGGAGTGGAAGATCTGCCGGTTCATGCGCAGTTCTTCCAGAGCATCCTCATACCGGCGGGCGAACGCGCGGTGCGCATACAACGCGATGCCGAGCTGCGACGCGACCTCTGCCGGCGAGCGCGGCAACGGCATGACGCCGTCGAAACGGTCGTCGGTATTCTGGTCCAGCGTCGCGCCGGTGCGGTGCTGGGTAATGAGCAGCAGAGCCGGTCGATAGGGATCGTTGATGCGCTCGGGACTGCGCGTAAGGCCGACAAGACGATCGACGAAACTACCCTCGGTGACGATGAGTTCGAGCTTCTCCAGATCTTTCGCGACAAGCGCACCGTCCATCGACAGCGCGGCCTCGGTAAGCAGCACAGGCGTTAGCCCAAGGTGAACCGTCGCACTTTCTAAAAGGCGGCAATGAACGGGTGCCGCACATGCGATGCCGACGCGGCCGGTTTCACTCACAATGCTGAGACTTCCCATGCTTTGTGCATCTTATGCCAAGGACGCAGCGGCGGCAACGCACGCATGATACCGCACGCTGTATGGCAGCGAACGGGACGCCAAATCATTGCATGCACCAGGCTGCTCAGCCGGTGCTGGTAGCATTCGGTTCAACATGCCGCAGCATCGAGACAGTGCGGGCAAACCTCTGCAGAGCCCAAAACACAACAGCGCAGGCAGGGGAGCCGGGATCGGCGGCCTGCGACCCGTGCAGCCGTTGTTGCTGGCGTTGTTTCGGCGGTTCATTGCCAAACGCCGACTGCGGCGGCAATTCCTTGCCGTACGCCTTGCCTTTGCGGATCGCCTGCCGCCCGGCAATACCGGCAAGTTGATTTTTTACCTGAACCACCCGTCGTGGTGGGACCCGCTGCTGTGCATGGTGCTGGCGCAGCGCTTCATTCCCGGCCGCAATTTTTATGCGCCCATCGATGCCGAACAGTTGGAGCGGTACCGCGTGCTGCGGCCGCTGGGACTGTTTCCAGTGGAGATCGGCACGGTGCGCGGCGCGGCACAGTTTATGCGGGCGGCAACCGCCGTGCTGCGGGCGGGCGACGTGCTGGGCCTGACACCGCAGGGAACGTTTACCGACATTCGCACGCGGCCACCCGCATTCAAGCCCGGCCTGGGAGCGCTGATGGAACGCATGGAACGCGCAGGCCACGACGTGATCGCCGTTCCCATCGCCATCGAATACACCTTCTGGAACCAGCGCCTGCCCGAGGCGCTGGTTGCCGTCGGACATCCAGTACACACCGCTCCCGAAACCGGAGCGCGATCCGCCGCAACGTGGACGGCAAGCCTGGAAGCGGAGCTTGCCGCGGCCCAGGATGCATTGGCGGCACTCTCCGCCGCACGCGACGAACGCGCCTTTGAGACGCTGCTGCAGGGGCAGCGCGGAACGGCCGGTGTGTATGGCCTGTGGCAGCGCATGATGCAATGTGGCCGGGTAGACCACCTTCCCATATTGGAACAGCGCTCAATGCGTCGAATTCCCCCTGAATCCGAAAAAGGATTACCAGCGGAGAGGAGGGCAAAGAAAAAGTTCTTTCAATAGGCGTTCTTCCCTTTCATACTGGACACAGATGACAAGACGGACATATCCCGTCTTGCAGTGAACACCTCTCCTCCCAGGGATTGGATGCCGGCGTACCCTAAGCCCTCGGGTGCGGGGTTGGGGCTATGACCAGAGTTCAGCCCCAACGCTTGCATCTGCCGGTGTGGTTCCCTATCAGGAACAAACGCGACGAAATTTCAATAAAATTCCTCTACACCGTGCAAAGGGGCGGCGACGATGCTGACGGTCACCGACCATTGCGGACTGAATTGCGCATTGCGGTTGATGAAGTGGGTCTGCGCGGGTAGGCTGCTCTGTACGTGATTGCATGCGTCGAGGTCCGTCCCGTGTTGCAGCTCCGCTCTTTCCTGAAGCCCAGCGTTTCCCTTGCCTGCCATACCGTTCTGCTGTGTGCCACGGCGTTGCCCGTTGCCGCGCAGGTTGCGATGCGCCCACACCCCGAGCGGCAGCAATGGTACGTGGACGCCGGCAGCATGACGTATGCCATGGGTGTGAACGACCAGGGTGTGCTGCAGTCGCTCTACTTTGGGCCGAAGCTGACGGCGAATGCCCTGCTGCCCGTCGCGCATGCCATGCCGGAGCGCGCGTCGTTTTATCCGCCGCAAGCCACCACGCCGCAGGAGTACCCCGCATGGGGCGCAGGCATTTTTACCGAGACGGCGCTGAAGGTGAACTCGCCCAACGGCGACCGCACCCTGGTGTTGAAGTATGACTCCGCCGCCGTGAAGGGCAACACGCTGGAAATCGTGCTGAAGGATACGACGCAACCGCTGAAGGTGCACCTGTACTACCAGCCATTTCCCGAGGGCGTTGTCGCGCGCTGGTCGCGGATCGAAAACACCGGCACGGGTGTCTTCGCCATTGAGAACGCGGCATCGGCCGAGCTGAACCTGCCGGCGGGTACCGGCTACCAGCGCAGTTGGCTCACGGGCATGTGGGCCGGCGAATTTCAATTGCACACCGAGCCTCTGGACGCGGGAAAGAGCGTGCAGGAGAGCCGCACCGGCAGCACCAGTCACACGGCGAACCCCTGGTTCGCCCTCGGCAAAACCACCGAGACCACCGAGGATGCCGGCCCCGTGTGGTTTGGCGAACTGGGATGGAGCGGCGACTGGCGGCTGGCGGTGGAAGACACGGCGCTGCACCAGCCGCGCATCGTTGCGGGCTACAACACCTTCGACTTCCACTGGACGCTGAAGGCCGGCGAATCGCTGGAGACGCCGAAGTTTTACGTCGGCTACACCGGCGGCGGCAACGGTGAAGCGTCGCGCATCCTGAGCCGGTTCCAACTGCAGGAGATTCTGCCGAAGCGGGGGGAATCGCGCCAGCCGAAGCCACGGCCCATCGTCTACAACTCGTGGGAAGCGACAGGGATGAACTTTACCGCCGACACACAGCTTGCGCTTGCGGAGCGCGCGGCAAAGGCTGGGGCGGAGCGATTCGTCATCGACGACGGCTGGTTCGGCAAGCGTGACGACGACCACGCCGCGCTGGGCGACTGGACGCTGACGCCGAAGAAGTTTCCCAACGGCCTGAAGCCCGTCATCGACAAGGTGCACAGCTACGGCATGGACTTCGGCATCTGGGTAGAGCCGGAAATGGTGAACCCGGACAGCGACCTGTACCGCGCACACCCGGAATGGGCCATGCAGTTCCCTGACCGGCAGCATACGGAGGAGCGCAACCAACTGCTGCTGAACCTGGCGCGGCCCGACGTGAAGGAGTGGATGTTCAACTGGCTGGACAAGCTGGTGAGCGAGAACGACATCGCGTTTCTGAAGTGGGATTACAACCGGACCTGGAGCGAACCGGGATGGAACAACGCGCCGGGATCGTCTGCCGCGCAACCGGAACCGGACGCGGAAAAAGCGATCCACCTGCAGGCCGTGCGCAACCTGTACGACGTGATCGACCGGCTGCGCGCGAAGCATCCAAAGCTGGAGATCGAGTCCTGCTCCGGCGGCGGCGGGCGCGTGGACCTGGGCATTCTGCAGCGTACCGACGAAGTTTGGGCGAGCGACAACACCGACGCGCTGGACCGGCAGAACATCCAGTTCGGCTTTACCCAGGCGTACACACCGCAGGCCATGGTGGCGTGGGTGACGGACGTGCCCAGCATGGATCGCCGGCTGGTGCCGCTGCAGTACCGGTTCGTGGTGGCGATGCAGGGCGCGCTCGGCATCGGCTCGAACCTGACGAAGTTCAGCGACGCCGATATGGCGCTGGCGGCCAAGCTGACGGCGTTTTACAAGACGATTCGCACTACCGTGCAGCAGGGTCGGCTGTATCGCTTGCAGTCGCCGGTCGATCGGGATGAATCGCAGATGGAGTACGTGGCGCAGGACGGGTCGCAGGCGGTGTTGCTGGCGTACCTGCACAGCCAGCGGCTGCTGCTGCCCTACGGTACCGTGCGCTTCAAGGGCCTGGACCCGGCGGCGATGTATCGCGTGCGCGCGCTCGATCCCGCGAAATACACCGGTGAGGAGACCGTCGCTGGATCGGTGCTGATGGGTGCGGGCGTAACGCTGAAGCTGGATGGCGACTACGACAGCACGGCGCTGGCGTTGGAGCGCATCCGTTAAGGCAAACGATAGGGAGCTAGGGCAAACGACAGGAGCGCATGCTCATGGCCGGCGTTAAGCTGGGGCATGCGCTCCATGATTTCTTCGTTCCTGCTTGCGGTGGCCCTTGCCACGTTCAGTCTTTCGCGCGCAGCGTCCCTGCCGCGTGCCCAGCCGCAGGACATCTTTACCTCCGCGCCGTTTCCGCAATGCCACGCTTCGACAGTTGTCGAACTGGCGAATGGAGACTGGATGGCCGCCTGGTTCGGCGGCACGGGCGAAGGCAAGGACGACGTTGCCATCTGGGGTGCGCGACACACGACGGCCGGCTGGGGCCCACCCGTGCCGCTGGTGCGTGAGCCGGGGATCGCCAGTTGGAATCCCGTGTTGTTTCACACGAACGACGGCACGCTGTGGCTTTATTACAAGTACGGTCCCGTGGTTTCCGACTGGACGGGTGCACGCCTGCACAGCACGGACGAGGGCCGCACGTGGACCGCGCCGGAACACCTGCCCGCAGGTGAACTCGGCCCCATTCGCGCGAAACCGCTGGTGCTGCAGGATGGCACGGTCGTGAGCGGCTCGTCGGTGGAGAGCTATCACGCGTGGGCCGTGTGGATCGAACGTTCAACCACATCCGGCGCGCTGCTGGACAGGCATGGCCCTTATACGCTGCCGGACAGCACCATTCATGCACTGGCCAGTTCCGCGCTGAACGGGGAAAACCATGACATCGGCAGGACCGGGCCGGAACAGACGACCGGACTGATCCAACCGTCAGTGGTCTCATTGGGCGGTGGACACCTGCGCTACTACGCGCGGTCGTCCAGCAATATCGGGCGTATCTGCATGGCGGATTCGTTCGATGATGGCGTGACGTGGAGCGAGCCGCGCGCGCTCGACCTGCCCAATCCCAACTCGGGTATCGATGTGGTGCATCTGCGCGATGGACGCTTCGTGCTGATCGACAACCCGGTGACGATGCGCGACGCCTACGCGGCGGGCCACATCCCCGGCGCCGTCTTCATCGACCTCGACACGGCGCTCTCCGCCCACGCCGACCCGGCGCTCGGCGGGCGCCATCCGCTTCCCGACCCCGAGGACTTCGCCGCCGCCATGGGCGCCGCCGGG
>CBAAAH010000040.1:0-12816 GCA_964658865.1 uncultured Granulicella sp. | reverse complement strand
CCTACCCCCGCAACCATTTAGCGAAAATGCCAACCCAGAATAATCCACCACAAGAAGACGACTTTCGGCTGCGGTGGGTTGGTTTGTTTTTGGGCAACGTTTTCCATTGGGCTATGCCTTCCTCAAAAGCTTGCTTACGACGGCCGCATTGGCTTCCCACTTCGCTTCCATCAGCGCGTTGCCGTAGACGTTCATCGTGGTCGAGATTTGGGCGTGCCGCATGAGTTCCTGCTGCAGCGCCAGAGTCATCAAGCCAGGATCGGTAGGTATGCCGGAACGTGTGCCATCCGATGCTGCCGTACTTACCGGCAGCATCCCACCGCTCGTCCGCCATTTCGAACGCCACCTGACTCAGTCTGGATCATTTGTGTTCAGGTTGCGGAGCTGCCGTTTTATATCGCAATGACGAGAACAGAAGAATTAGCGCGTTATTCCTCGGTGTCACTTGAACAAATAAGCGGAAGACGGTGGATTCTTTTTGAGCGGCAACTACATCCACGGCTGTATGACTCCATTATTCAAGCAGCGAGTGAGCGCGGAATCCGCCCACTGAGCCTTCAGCATGTGACGGCTCCTGAGGAGGCGTTTCCTTTGTAGCGGACGGCTCCACCATTGCTTTTGTAATGAAGCCGTTGCGCTCCACTCATGGCGCGCAACGGAGTGACGGTGCGCCCGCTCAGCGAGTCCAGCCTACAAGTGAAAACGTGCCTGGTTTGCCGTGCAGATGATGATTCAAAGATTGCCAGCGAATTCGTCCGCGCCTACAGGCGCAACATTTCGGACAAGAAGAATCATCAACAACTGTCACTTCCCATTTCGGCATAGTGCTTTCACTCGACCGAAGTCAGCTTTTTCCGCAGCATTTGATCGACAACTTGTATTTCGATCTGCCCTGACCAATCGCAGCTTGGACAGGGGACGATTCCCGTAGTTATTGCCCTTAGGTCCAATTCAGCGAGGTTGAAGATACATCCGCAGTTTGGACAGACGTGAACGCTCTCCCATGATTGTCCATCTGGTCTGTATGAGGAGTCTGCGCTCATGACTCTCCGAAATGGCGACTCATCGATGGTTCATGTTGATTGCGTTCGGAGCTTGTGCCATTCGGAGTCGACCTTTTAATTGGGCGTTTTCAGCGCTTTCGTTCATTAGATAAGTTTGTCAATCAAGATCTTGGCTTCGAGATTGAACTTCGGCAGCTCTGCTGCAGCATCGCTGCCTTGCACAAGAACGATCAACACCTCCTTGAATTTGTTACAAGGTTGCGAGTCGAGCCTATGCGCGGATAATGGTAATGCCAAACTCCGCGTATGGCTTCACCAGCTCCTCGTCAACGCTTCGTTCGGTGATGATTCCATTTACGTCGTCGAGTCGAACGACCTCGTAAGGCGAGGCAGCGTTGAGCTTTTCAGCAGAAGCAAGTACCACCGTCTCGGCAGCAGCTCGGCTCAATGCCCGCTTCACAGCAGCTTCTTCGTAATCGCCCGTCGTGAGCCCGGCCTTTGGGTGCACGCCGGTCACGCCCATAAAGAAAGTGTCGGCATGAACACGGCCGATAGCCTCGATGGCAGTCGCTCCAACAGCGACAACAGAATGTTTAAATAAACAGCCGCCGATGAGGATGACCTCAACGCAAGCGTGGTTCAACAGTTCAAGCGCAATGGTTGGGCTATGGGTCACAACAGTGGCCTTGAGGTCGCGCGGAAGATGTCTGGCAATCTCACGTGAGGTTGTTCCACCATCCAAAATCACAACCTGGCCTGGTTGGATCATTGCTGCGGCCGTTATGCCGATCGCGACCTTCCCCTCATGCCGCAAATGTTCACGACTGGCAAAATCAGCCAAGGCGGGAGACGCGGGCAGAGCACCACCGTGGACGCGTTGCAATAAGCCTTCTTGTGCAAGTTCACGCAAGTCCCGGCGAATCGTGTCCTCGGATACACCCATGGCGTGGCTCACCTGTTTGGCAATCACCTGCCCCTTTTGCTTAAGAATTTTCAGAATCTGTTGTTTTCGGTGTGTGGTCAGCATCGTGAAGCCTCTTGCATGAGCTTACTTGACGTTGCACGAATTTGCACGATACTGTCTACACATGAGCTTGAGCACTTTAAGTACCTCCACCCCGGACAGAGTGAGTATCAAGTCTGTAGAGACCCTCTCTAATGACTGGTACGTGCTGAAAAAGACGACCTTTGAATTGCTTCGCAGGGACGGAAGCTGGCAGCAACAAAGCCGCGAAACCTACGACCGCGGCAATGGCGCGACCATTCTGCTTTACAACCTTGAACGCCGAACGGTGGTGCTCACCCGGCAGTTTCGCTTTCCTGCTTACGTCAACGGTCACTCCGGCATGTTGATCGAGGCAGCCGCCGGCCTGCTTGACCAAGCTAGCCCCGAGGACCGCATCCGAGCCCAAACTGAAGAAGAGACAGGCTACCGTGTGTCCCATGTGCGCAAGATCTTCGAGGCTTTCATGAGCCCCGGCTCAGTCACCGAGCGATTCTACTTCTTCGTCGCAGAGTATGGAAGCGGATCGCGTGCGGCGCTGGGCGGGGGCAACCATGAGGAAGGCGAAGATATCGAGGTTCTGGAGTTGTCCATTGATGACGCCATGACCGCGATAGAAACAGGCCAGATTCAGGACGGCAAGACAATCATGCTTCTCCAGTACTCCTTCATTCACCTTTTCTAGATCAAAGGAGCCAACCTTAATGTTTACTTTCGCCGAGTCACTCATGATCCTTATTGCTGGCCCCGGCGGCATGGGTATCGACGTAATCTGTGGGGGAAAAATGGTTTGTCAGCAAGGCCGAGGCCGGGAGAGAACATGAGGGACAAGCTGCCTACTTTTCATTTCTAAGCGATGACCACAGAGGTTGGGCTTCTTTGTTCTGAAACTCGCCCATGACTCTGGCGATTGGTGGATACTGGACGCATGGATCGTCGCCACTCACGCTTGACGGGGGAGATTGCTGCAACACGGCGCGAATTTCTGCGCGGCGCCATCGGTACACTCTCCGTGGCGACGCTGACCCGCAGCATGGCCGCGCAGTCCCTCTCCGCGCTGCGGCCGTCACAAAAGGTCATCCTGGTGACGTTTGGCGGCGGCGCACGCGATGAAGAGACCTTTGCCGAAGACGGTCAGGAGAATATCCCAAATCTGCTGCATACACTTTTACCGCAGGGCACGTTTTTTACCCAGGTGGTGAATGCGGGCATTCTAGGCCACTACGTTGCGACAGCAAGCATTGTGACTGGCATGTACGAACGCTTCGATAACTTCGTCGCACAGGCGCCACCTAACCCAACGCTGTTCGAGTACTACCGTAAAGGCCTGCGCCGGCCCGCGAGTGACGCCTGGGTCATCGCACCGAGTAACGGTTTCCAACGTATCGGCAGCAGCAGCCATACTGCGTTTGGGCCGGAGTTCGGCGCAGGCGTGATCCTGCCCAAGCGGCTACTGCAAGCGGCCATGCACAACCAAGGCGCGCTGGACGGCGACCGCCTCGCGCACCTGTTGCAGGACAGCTACGAGATGCCGCTGTACCAACCGCAGCAATCGAACATGGATCGCGAGTTGCATCTCGATACGCTTGAGTCGACGCTTCAGCTCTCCGTGCAGGACTTTGTGCAGAAAGCACGCAGCCTGGACAGCGCCGATGAGCTTTCCATCTTTATCACCCGCCAACTGATGAAGCAGCGCGCACCTTCGCTCATGATGTTGACGCTGCACGACATGGACATCGCGCACTCCGGTGCGTACTCGTTGTATGTCGATGCGATTCAGCGGGCGGACCGCCTGTGCGCGGAGCTTTGGTCGATGGTGCAGAGCGACCCGGAGTACAAAGATCGGACGACGCTGTACATCATGCCGGACTTCGGCCGGGACGCCGACGGTGACCCCACCGGCAATGGATTTCAGCATCACAGGACCGGCGGTGCCATGGCACGGACGACGTGGCTGCTCGCCCTTGGGCCAAACGTTCGCCAGAACACGACGGTCGACCGGCCGATCGAATCCATCGATCTTGTACCCACCATCGGCTGCTCCCTCGGCTTTGCCACCAATTCGAGGGGCAAGTGCATTCGGGAACTACTATGACGCCCAGCCAGCTTTCAGCAGCTTCGTTCGATGCCTACCCTGCGCTTGCCCAGGCCTTTGCCACCGAACACCTGGCGTTGCTGCAGCGGTTGCCGCTGGCAATCTGCCCTTCTTTTCTGCAACAGATTCGCGGTCTCGACACCAGTTTTCCGGCGGAGCGTGAAAACCTGCAGCACCAGTGCGACGCCCTGATGCGTTTGCCCGCGGACCAGTATGCCCTACTTACCCGGCCGCTGCTCACGCTTTCTCTACCGCTATCGCTGCAGACCATCAACTGGGTGGATTCGCCCGCTGTGTTCATCACGGGGCTTACGGCTCACCTCTGGTCCAGCGGCCAGATGCCCGCCTTTCGCACCGCAACCGGTACCCTATTTGAGGCAATTCCGGCGTCGCAGGACGCCTCCCATCGACTCGTGCTTGTCCTGCTTGGAGCGGATGCGAAGGTCGAGAACGATAGAATCCTGCGCAAGTTGCGGAAACACGGAGTGTTTCTGCAACAGTTGCAGCAGGAGAGTGTCTGGCACGATCTGCAGACGGCATTCGCGCAACATGCCGCGACCGCGACGCGCCCTTACGCCAACTGGTACATCGACAGCGGCGCACTGCAGCAAAAGACATTCGCCGTTCCGCCCGGCGTTGTTGCTACAAGCTATGCGGCTCTTTCGCCACTGCGCGAACGTGTGTTGCAGCGAATGCAGGCGACCATCAGCAGCGGAAGCGGCGGTGCGGAACAGATGCGCGACGTCTTGGCGGGCACGTCTCACACCGACGTTGGCGCACAGCAGATCACCGGCGATGCGGTGCTGCAACGCTTTTACACGGAACTGTTTACCCAGAGTTCCGGACCGCAGATCTTCAGCACGAGTTTCGTGCAGTGGACAGGCCGGGAGCTTGCGCGCCGCGCACAGCCGCACACGCTGCTGCTGCGGTACGGCGCGCGGCAGCAACACCATGACCTGAATGAACTTTTTGCGGACGCCCAATCCACTCGCCTGGACCCACAGGGATCGTTGCGGGATGCGGAGATGGGCGCGTATTACAACTGGATCGAAATGAATCGCATTTCCGCGCCAGGCAAACTCACCTTCGCCGCGGTGGTTGAGGGACATCCGTTCGCCGTCATTATAGGTCGGGGCACTACCGCAGGCGCACTTTGCCCGACCCCGATGACGCTGCAACAGGCTCTGCAAAACTTCGGATAAGAGAAGGCACACAGGCGTTGGGCTCGTACAGGATGCAACTCCACGGAACGCGTGCTCTGCGAATTGTTCGACCGTTTTTCGAACCGATGCGGCGCTAAGTGCTGAAGGCCACGTGCCTTCGGCGTAGGCCGAACAGGGCCCGCTGAATTCTGCCTTGCGTTGCGTCTACTGAGACCCACCACTATTCCAGATGTCGCATGAATTGCGCGCCCTCCGGGACTTCTCCCCTGCGGAACAATCGTGGAAAAAGAAGCTGGACAAACAATTGCCTAAGGGGGTAACGTGGCCAGCGCAGTCGATGTAAACGTATTCATGTATGCCAAGTTGCACAGAAATGCGCGCAAGTGATTGACACGTTGAACATCTTTGGAGGCGGTTGCGATCTATGAACAAAATTAGAAGTGAGACACGTTGCAGGCACTTTCGGCGCGGAGGCTGGGCTCTGCTGCTCTTGTGCGTCGCCCTGCTGATGCCGGGCAGAAAGCTGCGCGCACAAGTTGACCAGGGCACCATCACTGGAACCATTACGGATACGACCGGCGGCGTGATTCCCAACGCCACGGTGGTGATCACCAACATCGATACTGGCTTTACCCTGCAGGACAAGAGCGATTCCAGGGGTATTTATACCTTTTCCCCGGTAAAGATCGGCAACTACACGGTCAAGGCGTCGTATCCGGGTTTCTCGTCCACGCAGCAAGATAAGGTGGTGGTGAACGTCGGTGAGCGCGCCACGATCGACGTCAAGCTGAATGCGGGCGCCGTGTCGGAGACGGTGGAAGTGACCACCGCTGCCCCACTGCTGCAGACCGGCGATGGTTCCACCGGCCAGGTGGTGCTTGCACAGACCATCGTGGATACGCCGCTGAACGGCCGCAACTATGTCTTTATCGCGCAGCTTTCGGCGGGTATTGCCCCCGGCAACGGCTCACGCGGTTCCGGCAAGGGCGATTTTTCCGCCAACGGTCAGCGCTCGGAGCAGAACAACTTCATTCTGGACGGGGTCGATAACAACGTGAATGTTGTCGACTTCTTCAACGGCGCGTCCTACAACGTCAAGCCGCCACCGGAGGCACTCGCAGAGTTCAAGGTGCAAACCGGTGCTTACAGCGCGGAGTACGGCCACTCTGCCGGCGCAGTCATCAACGTCTCGGTCAAGAGCGGAACGAACGCGATTCACGGCTCAGCGTGGGAGTACATCCGCAACGATGCCTTCGATATTCACGAATGGCAGTCTGGGGCAAACCGTACCGTGCCCAAGTACCGTCAGAACCAGTTCGGCGGCACCATCGGCCTTCCCCTTTGGAAGGACAAGCTGTTCTTCTTCGGAGATGCCGAGGCAAACCGAATCATCTTCGCCGAACAGCAAAATGTAACTGTTCCCACGCTGCTGATGCGCCAGGGAAATTTCAGTGAGCTGCTGAATGCGACCACTGCCGGCGGAACGCCAACGCAACTGGTCCAGCCGAACTCTGCAAATGTCAATGCCACGCTGGTGAACAACACACTGGCGCCTGGCCAAATCAACCAGACCGCGCTCAAGATCCTGAACCTGTATCCGGCGCCGAACCAGGTCAATCCGAGCGGGGCCTACACCAACAATTACTTCTCCAACCGCAACGCGGTTGACAACACCACGCAATTCGACGTTCGCGTCGACTACAACGCAACCCAGAAAGACCAGGCGTTCGTGCGTGCCAGCTATTCCAACGATCCTGGCAGCCGCGCTCCTCTACTCGGCAATGTCCTCGATGGTGGCAGCTTTGGCGACACGGGTACCATCGTCAACCTGGGCGAGGCCATTGCGGCCAGCGAAACGCATGTCTTCAACTCAAACCTGTCGAACGAAGCACGATTCGGCTACAACTACGGCAACTTCGGCTTCCAGCAACCCAATGCAACCAACACCGGCATCGCCGCCAGCATCGGCCTGGGTGGCATTCCAGCCGGCGCGCTCAACGGTGGCCTGCCGAATGTCGGCATCAGCGGTATCACCGGTTTTGGTTCACCGACGTTTGCCGTGACGAACGAGTACCAGAACGTCTTCCAGATTCTGGATAACGTGACCAAGATTGCCGGGAATCACGCCATCCGCACGGGTGTGAACTTCCAGCACATCCGCTTCTCCACCACGCAACCCACGCAGCCGCGCGGCTCTTACACCTACAGCGGCAAGTTCACCGCCGCCCAGGGTTCGCCCAACATCGGTGGCGTCAACTACACCGGCTTCGGTGTTGCCGACTTCCTGACCAACAATCAGGATTCCGGCGCGCTCTCGAACATCTTTACCTCAGACGATGTGCGCTGGATCCGCGCGGGTTACTTCCAGGATGACTGGAAGGTCACGCCCAACCTGACCCTGAACCTGGGTCTGCGCTATGAGTACGCACAACCGTACGAGGAGCGCCACGACAACCAGGCGATGTTCACCATTACCGGGTTCGGCCCCAGCTCGGGCACTGGACTCTATCTCATCCCGTCGTCCAAGCGAAATGTAGCTCTTTCGCCCATCTTCACCAACACCCTCGCAGCCAATCGCATCGGCATCCAGTACACAGATAATCGCTTTCTGGTGCAGCCGCAGAAGAACAATGTTGCGCCGCGCTTCGGGCTGGCCTACAAAGTGAGCGATAAGCTCGTCCTGCGGTCCGGTTACGGTATCTTCTTCGGTGGTCTGGAGAGCACCGGATATTACCCGAATCTGGGTGAGAATTATCCGTTCGAGTACGACGCGAACTACAGTTCGCAAACGCTTTACGGATCGTGCACCCTCGCCAGTTGCCGCAACAACGGCATCACGCTGGAGAACGGCTTTTCTGCGGCGATCGCCGCAGGGTTGCAGAATTCCATTGCCAACCCCGGGCTACGCGGTTCGGACGCAAAGGTAAAGACGCCGTACAGCGAGCAGTACAACCTATCCACCGAATACGCGATCAACAACACCCTGTCCGCTGGCCTGGCGTACGTGGGTTCGGTGTCGCGTCATCTTGTGGTCTTCCCCGACCTGAACTCGCCGACCGCGCTGGTCAACTCTTCGGTCGATGTCACGCCGTATCGCTCGTTCCCGACCATTGGTGGCGATGCATACAGCTCGTACATCGGTTCCTCCAACTACAACTCGCTGCAGGCCAAGCTGGATCAGCGCTTTAACAACGGCCTGAGCTACCTTGCGAGCTACACCTACTCCCACTCGCTGGACAACGCACCCACACCTCTGGGCAGCACCGGCGATTCGGGTTACCGCAACCCGGTGCTACTCGGCATCGGCGCGGACTACAGCAACTCGCCCTTTGACATCCGGCAACGCTTCACCCTGAACGGGTCGTACCAGCTTCCGTACGGTGTGGGCCGCCGGTTCGGCAACCACCATGGCATCGCCGATATTTTGCTGGGCGGCTGGACCAACAGCCTTACGTTCATTGCGCAGACGGGCAATCCGTTCCCGCTGAACACCAGCATCACGACGGTGAACGGATCGGGCGCGCATCCGATTCGGATTGGCGACCCTTTTGGAACGGCCAGCGCAAATGGCTGCACCGCTCCGACAAAGGTGCGCACGACCGCGAACTGGTATAACCCCTGCGCCTTCATCAATCCACCGGCGGGTAACGCCATCCCTGTGGGCACCACGGTCACCGGTCTGGCTGCTCTCGCCTATCTCGGTTCGCCGCGGAACACGGTCTACGGACCTGGGTATGAGCGCATCAATGGTTCGCTGTACAAGAACTTCTCCCTGTACAAGGAGACGAACTTTCAACTGCGCGCCGACTACTTCAACCTGCTGAACACGCCCGCGTATGGCAACCCGAATGGCAACATTTCGGGCGCAAACGCTGGACAGATTACCAGCAACCGCAGCCTGGGGCAGTTCTACCCGGACTCGCGCTTTTTCCAGTTCGCGGCCAAGTTCAACTTCTAACCGGAGGCGAAACAACGCCGTGCCAACCACTGCCGGGTGCGATCCTGTACCCGGCAGTTCCTTTCTCTCATGACCCTTCCTTTCGAATCGAGATTGCGACGATGTGCCGGCGCACTTTGTGTGGTCGCGCTGCTTGCAGCAGGCCGGGCCGGCGTTGCGCAAGCAGCCGCACAAGCACGCGCGAGACAGAGCGCAGCAGCGACACTGACGGCGACCGATCAAGCCTCCTTAACCGCCGCACTGGCAAACTACGAGTCGGGGCAAGCAGCGCTGGCGCAGCCGGTACTTGCCAGGCTTGCCGCACGTTATCCCGGTAACGCCACGGTGCAGGCCGCTGCGGGCATGGCAACGCTTGAGAGCGGCGACCTTGCACATGGCATGCCCTATTTGCGGCAAGCGCACCGCCTGAACCCGCACGATGCGGGCGTCACAGAAAATCTCGGCATCGCCCTGCTGCATCTGGGGCAGCCCGCGCAGGCTCTACCGCTGCTGCAACAGGCACGGCGCGCGCAACATGCGAACCTGGGTGCATTTATGGGCGAGGCGCAGGCCTTGATGGCACTCCATCGCTACCAGGAAGCTGCGGACGCGTTTGCAGCCGCAATCGAGCATGCCGGTGCCGCGGACAACACAGCCGATCTGCACCACGACTGTGCACTTGCTCTGCTGAACGCAAATCGACCCCAGCAGGCCGTTGACGTTCTGCTGGCGCAGACCGACCTGTCCACCAGCGGCCCCGCACAGGAGCTGCTCGGCGAAGCAGAAGAAAAACTCGGCCACTACAATTCGGCGTTCACGCACTTTAAACGCGCGGCGGAGCTTGATCCCAGTGAGAGCAATCTATTCGCCTATGGCAATGAGTTGCTGCAGCACTGGACGTTTCCCGCGGCGATCGACATCTTCCAGTTCGGGCGCAGCCGCTACCCGGCAAGCGACCGCCTGTATACCGGGCTCGGCGTGGCTTATTTCGGCAACAACGACTTCCCCCACGCGGCTGAGGTGTTCCATGCGCAGCTCGCGGCACAACCGGGCAACACCAGCATGGCCGACCTGCTGGGCCGCAGTTGCAGCGCCGCAGTCTCCGCAGAAGTGGCCGGCTGCGACGAGCTTGTACGATTTGCCGACGCGCATCCGCAAAACGCGGCGGCAAACCTGTACGCGGCCATTGCCCTGCTGCACGACGCCGGCAATCCCGCAAACTCTGCCAAAGCGGAAGCTCTGCTCAAGCAGGCTCTCGCCACCGATCCGAAGCTGGCAGAAGCCTGGTACCAGCTTGCGGTCTTGCAGCAGCAGCGTATGGAGTGGGCCGAGAGCGCGGCATCGCTGGAGCGCGCGGTGGCCCTGAAGCCCGGCTACGCGGAAGCGCACTACCGCCTGGCACGCGCGTATGGCCATATCGGTCGCAAGAATGAGGCGCAACAGCAGATCGCGTTGCAACGGCAGTCCGCCCAATCGGCACAAGACGCCGACACCAAACGCATGCAGGAAGTCATGACATTTTTGACCGCGAACAAATGAGGCGTGGCCTGGAACGAGCCAACATCCAATCGATGCTCGCGAGAAGCCATGCGTTGTTGCACGCTGCACCCATTCCTAAGGAGAACCCATGTCTCTGACCATTCGATCCCTCGCTCCATTGCTGTTGCTTGCAGGTGCCTGCCTTGCTGCCCAGTCACCCCAGGTTCAGCACCCAGCACCGCGAATCGTGACGCAGAACGGCCGCCACGCGCTCTTTGTCGACGGAGCGCCGTATCTCCTGCTTGGCGCACAGATCAACAACTCAAGCTCATGGGCAAGCACGCTGCCGCAGGTGTGGCCGGCGATGGAAGCCATGCATGCCAACACCGTGGAAGCGCCGGTCTACTGGGAGCAGATTGAGGCGGAACCCGGCAGGTTCGACTTCTCCACCGTCGACCTTCTGGTCACACAAGCGCGGGAGCACCACCTGCACCTTGTCGTGTTGTGGTTCGGCACGTGGAAGAACGGCAACATGCATTACGTGCCGCAGTGGGTAAAGACGGATACGGCGAAGTACCCGCGTGTGATCAACGCTGCGGGTGAGCCGATCGATGTGCTTTCGGCGAACTCCCGAACGACGCTGGAAGCAGACAAGCACGCGTTTACAGCGTTGATGCAGCACCTCGGGCAGATCGATGCTGTCGAGCACACCGTGCTTATGATTCAGGTGGAAAATGAATCCGGCATCGTTGGCGCGCCCCGCGACTTCTCCGCCAGCGCAACCCACGAGTTTAGCGGTCCCGTTCCAGCGCAGCTTCTGAAAGCTCTCAACAAAACACGCGGTGGAACGTGGACCGAGGTCTTCGGCGGTGCGGCGGATGAGACGTTCCAGGCGTACACGCAGGCGCGCTACATCAACGAGATTGCCGCAGCCGGCAAGCAGGCGTTCAACATCCCGTTTTACTGCAACGTGTGGGTCAATTATCCCGTGCAAGAGTTGCCGGAGCGACAGGTACCGCACCCCGGTTTCGGCTATCCTTCCGGCGGCCCGGTACAGGACATGCTGCCGCTGTGGAAGGCGTTTACGCCCGCGATCGATAGCATCGGCCCAGACATTTACAGCGACGACCCTGGCTTTTACACGTCGATTCTCGACACCTATAACCGGCCCGACAACGCGCTCTGGATTCCGGAGACCGGCAATGGGGACAGCTATGCGCCGTATTTCTTTCTCGCGCTCGGCCGCGGCGCCATCGGCTTCAGCCCGTTCGGCGTCGATCGTACCGGTTGGACATTCAGCGGGGAGAAGGGCCCGAAAGCGCATACAGAAAACTTCGGCCTGATCGCGCCCATGAGTCGCGAAATCGCAACGTTGAACTTCGAAGGCAAGCTGAAGACCGCCGTCGACAGTCCGGGCCAGGCCGAGCAGGAACTGGACTTCGGTCCATGGCAGGCTTCGGTGCGCTTCGGCTTCCCGCAGCCGGACGGCCGCCACGCCCCCGGAACGCTGGACCACAGTGGACGCGCGCTGGTCGCACAGCTTGGGCCGGATGAGTTTCTCGTCACCGGCGTGGATGCGAGCGTGGCATTCCACATACCCGGCCGGCTACCCGGCCTGCGCATGCAGATTCTGAGCGCCGAAGAGGGCGCATACGAAAACGGAACATGGAAACCCCAACGGCTGTGGAATGGCGACCAGACCGATCGCGGCCTGAACTTTAACCGGCAGCCAAATGCCGCCGTTCGCATCAAGCTTGGGAGGTTTTAAATGCGGCAGCGCACTTACACCATAAAAAGGTTCTACGCACCACTCTGCACGCTCGCCATGGCCGCGGTATTTTTTCTGACGGGGAGCGGCATTGGAGCCCAGACTGTACCCGGCACCTACGATCCGACACCCGGCATGAAGTTACCCCAGGTGCTGTATGGCGCGGCGTATTACAACGAGTACATGCCCGCCGATCTGCAGCCAGGCCGCTTGCAGAAGGATGTCGATCTGATGAAGCAGGCGCACATCTCCGTGGTGCGCATGGGCGAAAGCACGTGGAGCCTGTGGGAGCCGACAGACGGCGCATTTGAGACGGCATGGATGGATCGCGTCGTCGATGCCATGGGCAAGGCCGGCATCAAGGTCA
>CBAAAH010000039.1:1209-12901 GCA_964658865.1 uncultured Granulicella sp. | reverse complement strand
TTCAGCGCCGTCATCGGCTCCTGAAAGATCATGGCGATCTCCCGGCCGCGCCGCCGCCGCATGGCATCCTCCGTCAGTGTCAGCAGATCGTTCCCTCGAAACAGAATCTGCCCCAAAACCCGCGCACCCGGCGCAAGCAGCCGCAATATCGCCAGGGATGTGACCGATTTGCCGCTGCCCGACTCGCCTACCAGGCCCAGCGTTTCACCGGCACGAATCCCGAACGACAGCTCATCCACCGCAGCCGTTTCGCCGAAGCGAATAGACAGATCCCGCACCTCCAACAACGATTCTGCCAAAGGTGCTCCTCCCTAAACTCGGCGTACTTCGCGTCTTTTCTTTGCGAACTTTGCGTTCGCTCTTCGCTTAGCCCGCCAGTGTCGCTAGCGTCTTCTCCAGGCTAGCCGCATCTTCCACGTTCAGGCACGTCAGGCCGCGGTCGATCTGCCGCATGAGCCCAGTCAGCACCTTACCGGGCCCAACTTCGACGAACAGCGTCGCCCCACAGCCGCGCATCGCCTCCACGCACTCGACCCATCGCACGGCGCCCGTCACCTGCCGAATCAGGCAGTCCCGCGCATCGCTGCGGCGGCTCACGGCACGCGCGTCCACGTTGCAGATCACGGGAATCGACGGGTCCAGGAACACCGCGCGCTCCAGGTCCGCCGCCAGGCGTTCCGCCGCGGGAGCCATCATGCTGCAATGAAAGGGAGCGGAAACCGGCAGCATCACCGTCCGCTTCGCGCCGGCTTCCTTGCACAGTGCCGCGGCGCGCTCCACGGCGGCGGTCGCACCGCTGATTACAATCTGTTCCGGCGCATTCATGTTTGCCGGTGCCACGACCTCGTTCAATGCGTCACTGGCGTTCTGGCAGCACTCGTTGATGCGGTCGTACTCCAGCCCCAGTATCGCCGCCATCGTGCCCTTGCCCGGCGGTACCGCCTCTTGCATGTAGCGGCCACGGTTGCGCACGGTGGTCAGCGCCTCGGCAAACGACAGCGTCCCCGCCGCCACGTGCGCACTGAACTCACCCAGCGAATGCCCGGCGACGAGCGACGGCATCACACCCTTCTCTGCCAACACCCGCTGGACGGCAACACTTGCGGTCAGGATCGCCGGCTGGGTAAACTCCGTCTGCTTCAGTTGCTCTTCCGGCCCCTCAAAGCACAGCGTCGAAAGCGAATACACCAGCACCGCATCGGCCTCGTCGAACACGGCTTTCGCTACCGGAAACTGCGCATACAATTCGCGCCCCATGCCCACGCTTTGCGAACCCTGGCCGGGAAAAAGAAATGCAATCTTACTCGTCGTCTCTGCCGAACTCATGTCTGTACGCATCCCCGCACTCACCGTCGCCTACCCTGCAGCCGCCACGCCAATGCTCCAAGCAGCGCGCCCATTCCCAAAAACACGACCAGCCGCACCAGCAGCGTTGTTCCGCTGAACCGTTCGTGGTGAACGAGCAGGCCCCACGCGGTCTGCAGCCCAACCGTGCACACCACCCAGACCAGCACCGCGACAGCAATGGTTTTACGGCCGAGCACAATCATGGCAGAACGACCCTGATGCTCGCCCGCCACCAGCCGGCGCGCTGTATGGTTTCGCCGCGCCAAAGCTAAATGCCGACGCCGAATTCCAGGTCCGACTGCCGCGGCCGGTCTCCCGCATGCGCGTAGTAGTCATACGGGCTGCGCCGCTTCACCTTGTAGCGTGACCGCAGTTCCTTGCCCGCATACAGGCCGCCCGCCAGCACCGCCAGCGCACCCGTTACCCAAGCCGCCGTCACGGCAAAGTTTAGCCCGGACCTCTGTTTTTTCAGCGCACCTTCCACGCGGTTCTGAACGTCTGCCATGCGATCCTGCACGTCGGCAATCTGCTCCCCAATCCGATCTTCAAAGTCCTGCAGCAGCGCGCGTCGCTTCCCATTCCATCTCATGCACAGCAGAATACCGCAGCGCCTCGGCTGCCGTCCTCCAACCCGTGGTGGAGACCGAGCTGCGGCCCGCGCCGTTCTCGTCAGGGCTGTCCGCCGACGAACACCCGTGCCCGCGATTGGACACACCTGGCAAACCCAAATACGCGGAAAGCTGAGGGAAATCGCGCCGCAATCTCTGGCCACTCACGTGCACACTCCAGGACGACTGTAGAGGGATGCCATGGCACAGATCCTGAAAGACCTTCGTTACGCGCTTCGCCAGTGTCGCAAGGCGCCAGGCTTCGCGCTCACCACTGTGCTTACGCTGGCCCTTGGCATCGGTGCCACCACGGCCATCTTCAGCGTAGTGGACGGGGTGCTGTTGCAGCCACTCGCCTACCGCGAGAGTAACCAGTTGGTCGCGGTATGGGAGCGCGTACCCTATCTGGAAAAACTCGTGCCGTATATCGGCCCCAACCCGCGCCACGCTCTACTCTGGCGTCAGTCCCAAACCGCCTTCTCCGATCTCTCCATCGTGAACGAAGGCACCACCGGCGTCGCCCTTGCCGGCGACCATCCTCGTTACGTGGGGCGAGTTGTCGCCGAACCGAACCTGCTCTCACTGCTCGGCACGCAACCCACGCTCGGCAGAGATTTCCGGCCGGACGAAGGCGCAAAGGGCAGCAACGACCGCGTCCTCATCAGTTGGTCGTTGTGGCACGACCTTTTCGCTGCCAGTCCCGACGTTCTCGGCAAAACCCTTCAGGTCGGCGGCGTTCCCATGACCGTGATCGGTGTTCTGCCGAACGGCTTTTACTTTCCCAGAGGCAATGAACTCACGGCGAGCCCGGCACCGCAGCAAACCCCCGCAGTCGACGTTCTTGTGCCCAACCAGATCACCCCGGCAAACTTCGGTTGGAACGGCGACTACGGCAACTTCGCCGTGCTTGGCCGGTTGCGCCCAGGCATCACGCCCGCTGCGGCACAGGCACAACTCAACGGCATCACGTCCGCTATGGTCCACGGCGCTCCGGCGGGCCAATTTGAGCCGGGCACACGAGGCACCCCGACCACCCTCGTTCAGCCGATGAAACAGGTCATCGTAGGCAGAGCGCGCACCGGCCTGTTTGTGCTGCTGGCCGCCGTCGTCAGCGTCCTGCTTATCGCCTGCATCAATCTTGCCAACGCTCAGCTTGCCCGCATCCTGGCCCGCAACCGGGAAGCAGCTTTGCGCACCGCACTCGGCGCTTCGCCGTGGAGCCTGGTGCGAGCATCCGTGCTGGAATCGCTGGTGCTCGCCCTTTTGGGGGACGGCCTTGGCCTGCTGCTGGCGCGCGCCGCCATACAGCGCTCCTCAGCCTTCATTCACGTGGCGATCCCGCGCGCGGCGAACATCGCGATCGATCCCGTGGTGCTCGCCGTCTCTCTCGCGTGCACGTTCGCTGCCACGGTCCTGTTCGGCGCGCTACCAGCGTTGTCTTACTTTCGCGTGCGTCCGCAGGCTGCCTTGGCAGGGACTGGGCGCAGTGCCGGTTCCACCGGCGCCACCACCCTGCGCCGCTTGCTGATCGGTGCACAGGTGCTTGCCTGCACGGCGCTGCTGCTGGTCACCTCGCTGTTTGCGCGCAACCTGCTTCACCTGTTTACGCAGGATCAGGGATTTTCCACCGGCGGCACCGTTGTTGCCGACATTCGCCTGCAGGGCAAGTCCTTCACCGATCCTGTGATCGCCAGCCTGCATGACGCGGTACTCGACCGTTTGCGCACCCTGCCGGGCGTCACTTCCGCCGCGCTGGTCAGCTCCATCCTAGCGTCTGGTCAGTCCTGGGTTGACGGCGTTAATCCTGTAGGTGTCGAAAAACAGCAGGCATCGCTCGCGCAATACCGCTGGGTCAGCCCGGACTACTTCACCACCGTCCGCCAACGTATCGTCGCCGGTCGAGCCCTTGACGCGCGCGATCGTGTGCCGGTTCCTGTGGATACGGATGCGGGAAACAACGCACCTCTCAACCCGAACGCTCCGCCCACCGCCGCCGTTCTCTCACAAAGCACTGCCGCCGCCATCTGGCCGAACCAAGACCCGCTTGGCCGTCTGTTTCTGCGTGACATTCATCGCTACCGCGTCGTCGGCATCGCGGCAGATGCCCGTACCAATTCACCCCACGAACAGCCCGAAAGCATGGTCTTCCTGCCTTACTGGGACAATCCGCCCGCGCGTGCTTTCTATTTGGTGCACGGCACAGGCGACCCGGCGCTGCTCGCACCCGCCGTTCGTCAAGCCATCTGGAGCTACAACCCGTCGATCACCATCGCCGATGTACGCCCGCTCGACACCATCTTCGCCGATGCGCTCGCCCCGGAGCGCTTGCAGACGATGCTCCTAGCTGCCTTCGGCATCGCTGCGCTGCTGCTCGCCCTGCTGGGTATCTACGCCACGCTCAACTACTCCATCGGTCGACGCACGCAGGAAATCGGCATCCGCATGGCCCTCGGTGCCAGCCGTGAAAATGTCTACCTGCTCACCCTGCGTGAAGTGGCCACCCCCATCGCCGCCGGCCTGGTTGCAGGTTGGCTCGTCAGTCTTGCCGTCATCCGCATCGCCCGTTCCCTGCTTGAAAGCACCTCCTCCGCAAACTTCTCCAGCATCGCGGCAGTGTTCGGCATCCTGCTCGCGACCACCGCCTGCGCAACCTACTTCCCCTGTCGTCGCGCCTCGCGGCTGCAACCCATGGACGCGCTCCGCACCGAGTGAGGTCCCAACATCTTCCACCGCTAAAACCCAAAGGGCAGCCTGCACAGGCTGCCCTTCTCTTGTTTGTGGTCCTACGGTGTTACTTATCGTTTGCCGCAGCCAGCTTCTCTTCCGCCACGCGGATTTCCGCGCGTGCGTAGTCGTACTTCTCCGCGTCGTCGCCGGCTTCGTTCCAGTCCTTGTTGGCGCTGTCCAATTGTTGCTGCGCCTGCGTGGCGTCGATCTCGCTGGGTTTCATCGCGGTTTCCGCCAGCACGGTTACCCGCTGCGGCAGCACCTCCACAAATCCCCAAGCGACAAAGAACTTCGCTTCGCCCGAGTTGCCGCCGTGCAGTCGCACCTCGCCGGCGCCAAGTTCCGCCAGCAGCGGTGCCGCACCGTACAGCGCTTCCATATAACCGGAGAGCGCCGGCAACTCAACCGCATCCGCCGTTGTATCCACCAGCACCCGGTCCGGCGTCACAATGCGCACCGCAAGCTGCCCGCTGGTCGTTGTTCCTGTTGTCGCCTCTGCCATCAACCCATCCCCAGGTGGAAGGGCCAACGGCCCGACCTATACCAGCCTAGGGCGAAGCCCTAGGTCAAAACAATGTAACGAAAGATCGAGCGCTGAAGGCGCGATCCATACTGCACCTGGTTTAAGAAAGGCCGATAAGCCCACCGACCCATCACCCGATGAGCGTGTCGGCCCTCCTTTGCCCCTACGCGTTTGCCTTCATCTTTTCGGCAGCTTCCAGCACTTCCTCGATGCCGCCCTTCATGTAGAAGGCCTGCTCGGGAATATCGTCGTGCTTGCCTTCGATGATCTCCTTGAACGACCGCACCGTGTCCGCAACCTTCACGTATTTGCCGGGGTTGCCGGTAAATACTTCGGCCACGTGGAACGGCTGCGACAGGAAGCGCTGCACCTTGCGTGCCCGGTTCACGGTGATCTTGTCCTCTTCGGAAAGCTCATCGATCCCCAGGATGGCGATAATGTCCTGCAGATCCTTGTAGCGCTGCAGAATGCTCTTCACCTTCTGCGCCACGTCGTAGTGTTCTTCGCCCACAACCCGTGGCGAAAGAATACGCGAGGTCGACGCCAGCGGATCGACGGCCGGATAAATGCCGATCTCCGTCAGCGCGCGATTCAACACGGTCGTCGCATCCAGGTGGGCAAAGGTCGTCGCCGGTGCCGGATCGGTTAAGTCGTCGGCGGGCACGTAAATCGCCTGCACGCTGGTCACGGAGCCGTTCTTGGTCGACGTGATGCGCTCCTGCAACTGGCCCATCTCGCTGGCGAGGTTCGGCTGGTACCCCACGGCGCTCGGCATACGGCCCAGCAGCGTGGACACCTCGGAACCGGCCTGCGTAAACCGGAAAATGTTATCGATGAACAGCAGCGTATCGGCGTGCTCCACGTCGCGGAAGTACTCCGCGATCGTCAGGCCGGTCAGCGCTACACGCAGACGCGCTCCTGGCGGCTCGGTCATCTGGCCGTAGATCAGCGCGGCCTTCGACTTCTGCCAGTCGTTCGGATCGATCACACCGGACTCCTGGAATTCCATCCAGAGGTCGTTGCCCTCACGCGTCCGCTCGCCCACACCGGCAAACACGGAGTAGCCACCGTGCTGCATCGCAACGTTGTTGATCAGCTCCTGGATCAGCACGGTCTTGCCGACGCCCGCGCCGCCGAACAGGCCGATCTTGCCGCCCTTCAAAAACGGCTGGATCAGGTCGACGACCTTGATGCCGGTCTCGAACATCTCTTCGCCCGTCGCCTGCTCGTCGAACGCCGGCGCCTGGCGATGGATCGGCATGCGCTTGTCGGTCTGCACCGGCCCAAGCTGGTCCACCGGCTCGCCGATCACGTTCAGCACGCGGCCCAGCGTCTCGCGACCCACGGGAACCATGATCGGGCCGCCCGTATCGATCGCCTTCATGCCGCGCACCATGCCCTCGGTCGCCTCCATGGCGATCGTGCGCACCCGACCCTCGCCCAGGTGCTGCTGCACCTCGACCACCACGTTCATCGGCGTGGGAATGTCGAAGCCCTCGCTCGTGATGCGCAGCGCCTGGTAAATCGGCGGCATGTGCTTCTCATCGAACTGAATATCAACGGCCGGACCGCTGATCTGTACTACCTTGCCAATGTTCTCTGCCATGCTATGTCCTTCGTAAAGCTTAAACTGACTTCGTCAGCAACGGTTAATGACCCAGCTCGACTGATTAACTATCTTAATTAAACTGCACCACGTTGCATTTGCCTACCAAATGAGCGTAGGTGGTAATGAGCGCAATAGGATTCGCTAATTCGGTCTCGATTTGACGGTGAATCACAAGTGCCTTTGGTCCACAACCAAGATAGATCACCTTATCGGTGCTGTGCAGGGAGGCAAACTGGTCACGTTCTAGAGAACACGATGTGGGTTCTAACCACGTGAGTACTTCATATAGCTTAAAATCATCGCCTTGGTCCTGCAGGGTGCTAAAGACGTCTGTCGATACAACGCCAACTACTACGGCGTTTTGAATGGCGACTCCGCCGTGCACGCATACGTCACCAATTTGGACAGTGGGACACTTGTCTTTAATCATGTAGAACGTGGTGGTTTTAGGGTCGGGCAGATACCTTTTGCCGCCAGATAAATAGTTTGGTACGTACCATGAACTCGCTGCTTCTTGAATGCGTTCCGTCTTCATGGCTTTCTTGTTGAGAGCGGCGGCAAGATCTTGAAAAGGCTCACTTAGGGAAATAAAGATGGATCCTACTTGGAGCGAATCGGCCCCATATGCTCTCAGACTCAAATCGCCGAAGCCCCACTCACAATCTCGATAATTTCTTTGGTAATCGCCGCCTGCCGCACACGGTTCATCGTCAGCGTCAATCCGTCGATCATGTCGCTTGCGTTGCTGCTCGCCGCATCCATCGCGGTCATGCGCGCGGCGTGTTCGCTTGCGGAAGACTCCAGCAGCGCGTGGTAAATCTGTGTCGTGACGTAGCGGGGAAGCAGGTGCTTGAAGAGCTGCTCCGGCGGCGCGTCATAGAGGTAGTCGACCTCCGCCGTGCCGAACGTTTTCGCTTCCTTCTGCATCTCCGAATCTTCCGGCTCGTTGATCGAAACACCGGCTTCGGTCGCGGCACGTGCTGCCGCTTCTTTCTGCTCCTCGGTCATCTGTTCCAACGCCGTAATCTCGGGCGACCCTAGCTTGCGGATCGGCAGCAGCTTTTCGACCACTACCTGCTGCGCAATCACCGACTTAAATTCGTTGTAGACCAAATACACCGCATCGATCTCGCCTCGCTCGTATCGGTCGATGATCGAGTGTGCCGCCTTATCCACCTCGGTAAAGTTCAGCTTCGCCAGCAGCATACTCTGGTCGCGCGTTACTTCGATGGGGAACGCGCGATGGCGAACATCCTCGATGTGGTGCGAGAGGCCGTTGTCGTACTCAGTGTCCACATGCTCCCACGTCGCATCGGGATATTTGCGGCGAAACAGGTCTCGCGCCTTACGACCCACCGGTTCTACGTCGACATTTGCCTCGCCCGTGCTCGGGTTCTCGTCTGTCGCAGTGCGTGCCATGCGGCGCGCATCGATAAATTTCTGAGCGGCCTTACTCACGTTCGCGTTGAATGCGCCCGCAAAGCCCTTGTCGCCGGCAATGACCATGACCAGAATGTTCTTCTCGGGCCGTTCGACCAGCAGCGGGTTCATCACGTCGCCACCCTCACCGCCGTATAGATCAGTCCGGCGCACCAGCGACTGCAGCACGTTTGCCAGCATCTGCGCATACGGCCGCGCCTGCATGGCGCGCTCCTGCGCACGGCGCAGCTTGGCCGCCGACACCATCTTCATGGCCTTCGTAATCTGCCGCGTGTTTTTTACGGAGCGAATGCGCCGCTTCAAATCCAGTACGTTTGCCATTTACTCCAACGCCTTGCCAAAATATTCCACTACGCGAGCCGCTTCGATTTATATCGCTGCTTCAATTCCAGCCAACCTGCTTCGGTGAAACCAGCCGAGCCATTCCGTTCAGGCTCCTGCTGCGTTGCAAAAGCGATTCGCCTTGCTTGCGATGCCAAGGCAAGAACCAGTTCTTGCGCTTCCCGCTTGCGATCCTGCTCTGCCCATCTTGCTTTACGCAGTTTCATCCGGCGAAGCTGTAGCCCAGACCCGATCAAGCTGACGCTGGTCGGTACCAGTGAGGCTACAGCATACGCCAGAAGCATCTGTTAAGCCGTAGCCATCGCCGGCTTTTTCTCCTGCGCCGCATCCTTGAAGCTCTTCTTGTAATCGTTGATCGCGTCCGTCAAGCGCTTCGTAATATCGTCGTCCAGCGCCTTCTTCGACATGATGTCGTCAAGAATCGACTTGCCGGTCGTTGCCATGTACGGGTGGAACCCGGCCTCGAACGCCTGCACCTGCTTGGTCTCGATGTCGTCAAGCAGGCCCTTCGTTCCGGCGAATACGATGGACACCTGCTGCGCCGCGGTCAACGGCTGGAACTGCGGCTGCTTCAGGATCTCCACGAGGCGCGCGCCACGGTTCAACTGCTTCTGCGTCGCTGGGTCCAAATCCGATCCGAACTGGGCAAACGCCGCAAGTTCGCGATACTGCGCCAAGTCCAGCTTCAGCGTCGCACCCACCTGCTTGGTCGCCTTCATGGCCGCGGCAAAACCCACGCGCGACACGGACAGGCCGACGTTCACCGCGGGACGGATGCCGGAGTTGAACAGGTCCGTTTCAACAAAGATCTGGCCGTCCGTAATCGAGATCACGTTCGTCGGAATGTATGCGGACACGTCTCCAGCCTGCGTCTCGATGATCGGCAGCGCCGTCAGCGAACCGCCGCCCAGCTTGTCGGAAACACGCGACGAACGCTCCAGCAGGCGCGAATGCAGGTAGAACACGTCACCCGGGTACGCCTCACGACCCGGCGGACGACGCAGCAGCAGCGAAATCTCGCGGTACGACGCGGCATGCTTCGATAGATCGTCGTAAATGATGAGCGCGGCCTTGCCATTGTCGCGGAAGTATTCGCCCATCGCGGTCGCCGCATAGGGAGCGATGTAGGACATCGGCGCCGGTTCGGAGGCGGTCGCGGCAACTACGATGGTGTACGCCATCGCGCCGTACTCCTCCAGCGTCTGCACGACTTGTGCCACGGACGAACGCTTCTGTCCAATCGCACAGTAGATGCAGATCAGGTCGTTCTTCGCGGAGTTCAGGATCGCATCCAGCGCAATGGCGGTTTTGCCGGTCTGACGGTCCCCGATCAGCAGTTCGCGCTGGCCGCGGCCGATCGGAATCATTGTGTCGATGGCCTTGATGCCGGTCGCCATCGGCTCCGTTACCGACTTACGGTCGATGACGCCGGGCGCGAGGCGCTCCACGGGGGAACTGTAGGGCGTATCGATCGGCCCCTTGTCGTCGATCGGCTGACCCAGCGCGTTCACCACGCGACCGATCATGGCGGGGCCAACGGGCACGGACATGATCTTGCCTGTCCGCTTGACTTCATCGCCTTCGCTGATCTCGGTGTAGTCGCCCAGCAGCACGGCACCAACCTGGTCTTCATCCAGGTTCATCGCCAGGCCCGCAACGCCCTTGGGGAACTCGATCAGCTCACCGGCCATGACCTTGTCCAGGCCGTGAATGCGCGCAATGCCGTCGCCGAGGGAGATGATCGTGCCAACTTCATCCACCGCAACCTTGGTTTCGTAGTTCTCGATCTGCTGACGAAGCAGTTCTGTAATCTCGTCTGCCTTGAGCTGTGCCATGTCTTCCTTTTAAAACCCGAATCTCAAACTGTGTACCAGGCCCGCGTTACGCGCCGGCCAAATGCTCTTTCATCTGCTGCAACTGCCCGCGAACGCTGCCGTCGAATACCTGCGACCCAAGCCGGATAACCGCGCCTCCCAGCAGGGAAGCGTCCTGGCTCCAGGTCACGCGCACATTCGAGCCGGCAAGCTCGCCGGCCTTCCACTGCAACAGGTTGCGCTCGTCCTCGGCCAGCGGCTTGGCGCTGACGATCTGTACCTCGGCAATGCCGTTCGCCTCGTCCGAAATCGTCCGGAACTCTGCGACGATCTCGTCCAGCGAGCCGAGACGCTCGTGCTCCATGAGCACGGCGATAAAATTGCGCACCGTCTTTTCAAGGCCGACGCGCACTGCAACGGCGTCCAACACCTTCAGCTTATCCGCTGGCTCGAGCGATGGGTTGCCGAGAAATTCTCGCAGATCGCGGCTGTTGCCCAGCGTCTCGGAAAAATCGTTCAACTGCTGGCGCACACCGTTCACATCCAGGTGCTGTGCTGCAACCACCTGCTGAAATGCTCTTGCATACCGGAGCGAAAACACCGACATCTAGTTCTTGCCCCCTGCCGCGGTCAACCGCGCGGCAAAACTCTGAATCAGTGCGCGATCGTCCTCGGCTGAAATCTCCAGCCGCTGTGCCGCCCGGTCCACGGCGATCTCCGCCGCATACGCACGCAGGTTTCGCCCAGCCTGTGCACTGGCCGCCGCAATTTCCTGGTCGGCAGCCTGCAGAATGCGCTGCGTCTCCTCGGCAATCTGCAGCTTCACACGTGCAGCCTCGGCGGCGGCTTCGCGCTCACTCTCCGCCTTGATTGCGAGAATTTCGCCGTCCAGCTTACTCAGCCGCGCTTCCACGCAGGCCAGCCGCAGATTGGCCTCTTCCGTCGCGACACGTGCTTCCACAATATTTTTCTGAATGGTCGCGGTACGCCCGCCGAACATCTTGGGCAGTGTCTTTGCAAGGGCATACAGAATCGCGGCGGCAAGCACGGCAAAGTTCAACCACTCAAACACCGACGAAGCGGTCGTCGGCTTCATGCCCAGCATGCCGCCCAGCTTGATGACGGAAGGCGACTTGCGGAACGCTTCCGTTCCACCTTCGGCTTCTTCCTTTTTCTGCTCACTGTTAGCGACAGGGGTCGCTCCCTGGCCGCTTGCAATCGAGTCGGAACCGGTCGCGGGTGGCGGCACTGATGGCCCAGGTCCGGCCGACGCACCTGCTGC
>CBAAAH010000039.1:0-1199 GCA_964658865.1 uncultured Granulicella sp. | reverse complement strand
TGCAGGCGCTGCCAAAACGACGGCAAATAGCAGCGCAGCCGAAAATTTACGGGACTGCATCATGCCTGCACCTGCGTTCCACGATGAGGCAGGATCGCCGCAACGATCTGCCGGGACAGCGCTTCGCTGCCCGACACGATCTGGGACTTTGCCGTTTCGCCGGCCTCGGCCACCTGGGTGCGTGCGGCATCGATCCGTGTCTGCGCCTGCGCACGTGCATCGGACAATGCCTTGTCGCGGGCATCGGTACCTTGCTTCATCTGCGCTGCCTGCGTTTCAAAGATTGCGGCACGCGCATCGCGCATCCGCTTCTCATACTCCGCGGTCTTGATTTCGGCCGCGGCGATCGCCTTATGGGCGTCGTCCATTGCCCCCCCGGTTCGGGCATGGCGGTCCGCCAGCACCTTTTCCAGCGGCTTGCGCACCAGCACGGCGTATGCAACCAGCAGAATCAAAAAGAAGCAGATGGTCGGGATGGACCCGAGCATGAGTTGACTTAAATCGTGGAGAATCTTATCCATGGGGTGACTTTTGGGCCTTGTCCAAACGCTTTGGAAATGCTTCGCAGCAGTACAGGAAGCAGACCGATTCGAGACACGGCAACCCCTTAGTTCTAACAGGGGCGGCGACCCTGGGTCAACGCAAGCGCATCATTTCCCGATCGGCATGGGCGCAAACCGCGCGTCCACCCTTCCCCGCCTGTGCAGAATCGGGGACGGAATGCAGCGTTGCCGCTGGCGGAGCGATAAAGCTGCACTGCCTCGTGTGCATTCCTGCAATTTCTCCCGAAATCGAACAAAAAAGCGCCAGGAACAGGAGATTTCCCTTGGCACCGCGCAGGTGGAGGCATAGTCTGGGTGCATTCCTAGACCCGGTTCAGGGTCAAACAGGCCGCAGCGCTCCTGGGACCCACCTCCACTCCCTCGAGCGCCGCATGTTTTGCTGGCAAGAAAACGACGTCTATTTTTTCGAGAGCTCGTCGACCCGACCTTCCAGCTTGCGGGCGATGCCGTAAAACTCACGCTGATCATGTTCAATGCGGAGTAGCCGTGCATCCATGCGGTCGAACTGTTTGTCCACTGCCCCGAAACGCTGGTTCATGTTTCTTTTAGGTCCATCAGGCGGGAGTTCGAGTTCATCCAGGCGAGGATCACCAACACGACGGAATCAATCGCGGGACTCAGCAGACTGATGAACTG
>CBAAAH010000038.1:0-12947 GCA_964658865.1 uncultured Granulicella sp. | reverse complement strand
GGTGCTGCGCGCGCTGCCGGCACCGATCGTTTTTGCGCAGACTGTGCTGGCGTTTGAGGTCGCTACCGCCGATCCGCTCGTCGCCGGCCTGAACTACGTGCAGCCGGAGGACAGCTACGGCTCCATGAGTCAATACACCGAACAGATGCGCATGCTGGGCGCGCTGCGGCCACTGTACCCGAAGGTGCATCTGAGCCTGCACGCCGGCGAACTCGCACCCGGCCTGGTGCCGCCCGCCGGCCTGCGCTTCCACATTCGCGAGGCGGTGGAACTGGCCGGTGCCGAGCGCATCGGCCACGGCGTCGACATGGCCAGCGAAACCGACAGCGCCGGCCTGCTGCGCGAGATGCACGACAGGAACATCCTGCTCGAACTCAACATCACGTCGAACGACACCATCCTCGGCGTGCGCGGCATCTACAGCCCGCTCAGCCTGTACCGCGCGGCCGGCGTTCCCTTCGCCCTCTCGACCGACGACGAGGGCGTAAGCCGCATTGACCTGACCAATGAATACATGCGCGGCGTCATCGACCAGCACCTGTCCTATGCCGATCTAAAAGCCTCCGCACGCGCCTCGCTCGAACACAGTTTTCTGCCCGGCGATACATTGAATGCCGCTCCCGGAAACTACACCAGCCTCCACGGTGAATGCACGCTGCCGGGGACAATCAAACCGTCATCAAACTGCGGAACGTTTCTGAACAGCAGCGAACGCGCCGCGCAGCAGTACGACCTGGAATGCCGCTTCGCCGCTTTTGAAGCTGAAACAGCCTTGCGATGAAGCGCATAGGAGAAATGCGGCCTTAGTCGCCGGGATAGCAACCGATTGACACAACCAGCGGCTTTAGCCGCCGAGCGTTTTCATCTACCCGCAAAGGAGCTACCCCTCGTGAAGCGTGCCCTCTCCATCCTCGGCCAAAGTATCCTGCTCTTTCTGTCCGCACTCGCTGGCATGCTTTTCCTACGCCGTCTGTTACCCGCGTTACACGTGGTGCACGTCATCTCGCAGCAAAACTTCCTGCGCCGCCAATATGAGTTCGACTGGCTCCTCTCCGTGTCACTGCTCTACGGAATTTTTCTATTGATCGGCCTCGTGACGCGCCGCATCCGCACCAGTTGGATCAGCAGCACCGTCGCCTTCGTCCTCACCATTCTGGTAATCGTTGTGTTTACCAAGATCGGCTTCAAGGACGTGAACCTGCTTTACGGCAACGACTGACTCGACTTACCGCCGCATATAGAGCCGGTAATCCGCTGTATGGGGGTATGTTGTCGCGACGTGTGTGCCGTCCAGTCGATACCGCGCATTCAGCCACGTCGCAAACGCGGGCCAGCGCTCCAGCTTGCTGAAGCTGAAATCATCCTGGTCCGGCCAGTTATGCGCCGTCAACACGATAACCTGCGGCGGCCGCGCATCCATCTCGCGCAAGAACCGCCGTTGTAAGTCGACAAGAAATGGCGCAGACTCTTCCGGAAACAGCATGTTGTCGTTCACAAAACCCGTGGGCTGCTCCAGCCGCAAGTCGTACAGCGCGCCGATGCAGCCACCCAGCGTCATATCGAGGCACTGCACACGGCCATTCAACGATGCCCCGCCCAGCCGTCGCAGGTCTTGAACCAACGCCATCTGCGTTCCAATGGGGTAGGCAATCTTCGCGTGCTCGCGCCATAACTTCAGCGGCACACGAACACCGCCGACAAGCAGTAGCGCCACGGCAAGTACACGCCGATCCCACGCCAAGCTTGCCAGCCCGCGCTGCGCTACTCCAAACCCCAGCACCAGCCAAAACAGCAGCATCGGGTAAACATGGTAAGGAAATCCCTTGCGCTGCGCTGCATACATCGCGAAGCCGACAATCGCACCTATAACCAGTAGCGAAAGCCGCACGTCGCGCCAGCACTTACATCGCACGGCCAGGTACACCGTAAGTGCCAGCACGCCCATTACCGGATAACTCACGACGCGCAGTAAGATGTAGTCCCAATCCGCTTGGCCCTGTCCGGCGTACCACGCACCCAGCGTGTGCTCCGTCTGCAGAAATGCCGCAAACGAACCCGGCCAATGATGAAAATACGATACTGTCGCAAGCACCGGCAACAGTCCGCCGGCCACAGCCCAACCCAGCGCACGCAACAGAAATCGCCGTGGAAACACCGGCGATCCCCAGATACCGGGGCGCAACACACCCGTCAGCACAAACGCGCAAACCGCCATAGGCAACAACACCGCAAACGGCTTGATCGCGCTCGCCCATCCCCCCAGCGCCAGGCACGGCAACATCCACGCTGCCTGCCGCCGCTCCAGGCAAAGCACGGCGCATCCGGTACAACCCATCAGCAGCACGGACACCAGCCACTCGCGCTCGCCCAGGTCATACGCGCCGTCGTTCAGGTGCACTATCCACGTCAGCATCGCGCCGCACGCACCGGCAACGCGATACCCTCGCCCCGCAACACTCACGCTTACCGCAACGGCGCACAGGCCGACGAACGTATCCCACCGCCATAGCCCGGCCGCGGCCGCGCCGAACATGTGCATGCTCAGCCACTCCGTCATCAGCACGCCCGGCAGGTTCATCTCCACCTGCTGCAGATACGGCGCGTGCCCAAGGCCGATCATGAACGTCACATAATGCAGGATTGCCGCATCGTGCACCAGCGGAAACGTGCGCGCAAACAGCACTTCACGGGTCAGCGCGTATACCAACACACACGCGCACACGGCAATTGCAAATACCGCCCAGCCCCATCGCCGCTGCACGCCGGCAATGACGTGCATCAACCAGTCACACCCAGCGCCGCCGCTTCAAACTGCAGCATGGCATCGTCGTTCCACCGATGGTCTGCGCTGCGCCAGCCGTTGCGGCCGTCGTCCATAAAATTTGGGAAGTTCGACCGGCAAAAGCTCTCTCGCTTGTCGAAGTCGATCAGCACCTGCGGCACGCCGTCCAGCCGCAGCGCCGCGCGCTCACCGTCCGCGCTCCACTCCACCGTCGCCAGCCGCTGCCGGTCCGCGGCGGCGTCGCCGGACTTGAGCGCATCCACGTTATAGACCAGCATCGCGTCCAGCACCGTCACGTCAAAATCTTCACCGACCGTCGCCCGCTCGCCATCACACGCATAGCAGTAGCCGGCGACGCCCTCATCCTCAAACACCACGCGCCACGCCAGCGCGCGCTGCGGCGAGTAGCTCACCAGCTTCGCCGCACCTACCTTGAACTCGAGCGCATCCATGCCTTGCATTCTAGCAATGCCCTGCGCCGCTCACCGGCCGGCAACCCGCGCGGGGCGATACACTAAGTCGACAACTTCATGAGTTTCCGCTTTCATTTTGGCCGCCCCCAGGGCATCGCCGCGCTGCTTCTGCTCCTCTTCTTCTGCGAGGCCCTGTTTGTTATCGCGCGCGCGCCGCTCACCGAGAGCGACTATCGCTACGCCTTGTGCGGCCGCGAAATGTGGGAAAAGCCTTCGCCTGCGCTCGGCTACTTCACCACCTGCGGCAACATGCAGGGTGACGGCACCCTTGCTTACCGCGCCGCCGCGCTGCCGCTCACGCTCTATGTGGCGGCTTTACGCGTGCAGGATTCCATCGCCCAGAAAGCCGACGAGCATAAACCCCTGGCAGAACGCACCTACACGCCCAACCCCACCGGTGGCTCGGTGTATGACCTGCGTCACCAGATCACCGGCATTTCCTACCTGTTGCGCGTGCCGTTTGCGCTCGCCGCCGTTCTGCTGGGTGCGGGCCTGTGGTGGGTTTCGCGCCGTCTGTTTGGGAACTTAGGCGGATTTTTCGCACTCGCGCTGTACTGCCTGTCCCCCGCCGTACTGAGTGCCGCAACCACGCCAAACAACGACATCCTCGCCGCCTGGGGCCTGTATGCCGTCATCTACACCGCCATCGGCATCGCCCACGCCATGTACGGTCCACCACCCAAGTGGCGTCCGCGCATCGTGCTGTTTACGCTTGCGTTGGGCCTTACCGCCTGCGCCCACGTGCTTGCAGCGGTAGTGGGGCTGTTCTTTTCGGCAATTTTCCTGCTCTACGTGGCGGAACGCCGCCGCACCGCGATCCTGCCGCTACTCATCGGCAGCTCCCTCGGTGCGCTCGTCGTCGTGTTCGCGTCCTATGCCTTCCGCATCGGTCCGTTTTTTTACGTCTTCACCGCGGGTGCCGCGCGCTTCGTCCCATCGCAGTTGCCGGCCTGGGCGTTCGCCTCCGCAACGGCAAACCTGCCGACAATGGTCGCCCTCGGCGTCAGCTTCTTCCTCTATCTGGCGGTTGGCCGGTCACGCTACTTCGGCAACACCGCGCCGTTTGTCGTCGCGCTTTGCGTGCTGCCGCTCGTCACCACGCAAATCACCACAGACCCCGTACTGTGGGCGCTGCCCTTCCTGCTCACCTTCATCGCCGGTGTCTTTGCAGACGCGTTCGACACCCGTTACCGGAAGCTCTATCTCGCCGTCGCATCCACCGTCATCGCCGCACAGGCAGTCTTCGCCGCCATCGCGCTCAAATCTTTGCATCGATAATGCCTTCTCTTCCGAAGAGGCATATTAGGTCCGAATCAGTAGATTTTTGGGGTTGGGGTTTGGAGCTTAGGCATTCGGAACGCAGGCCTCCGCATAGAATTGTTAAGGAAACGGGCTTCGGCCCTGAGGTCCGCTTCTGCAACATCCAGAGGCGCTGCACGATTCTCCAAGCGACCTCCACCGATCACCTGCCGCAGAATGCCTCACGCGTTCCGCCGAAATCGCGCATCGTACAGGCATACACTCATGAAAACCTCCTCTGCCCACCTGCTCCTCACAGCCGCCCTCCTGATCGCTCTGCCCGTCTCCGGCTGCAAAAAAGCGAAGCAGGTGGCCGCGCAGGCTACCGGCTCCATCGGCGTCTCCGCGCCCACCTACACCGACGAGCTGCACGGCGCCATCGACCCGGGCCATCTCGCCCTACTCAACTTTCCAGACTTCAGCGACCTGCAGCCGGCGATCGCCAGCTTCTACGAGAATCGCAACTTCACCCTCGCCTGGAGCGACAAGGGCAAGCCGACTCCCCAGGCCAACGCGATGATGCAGGCCTTTTCCAACGCGCGCGAACGCGGCCTGGAGCCGGAAGACTACGACGCCGACAAGTGGCAAAGTCGCGTCAACGATCTTTCCACCGATCAGGGCAAGGCTAACTTTGACGCCGCCATGTCGGTCGGTGCCGCGCGTTTTCTGAACGCGATCCATAGGGGCCGGACCGACCCGCAATCCTTCTCTTTCGGCATCGACACAAGCGGCAAACAGCTTGATCTACCCAACGTGCTGGAATCGCAGCTTTCCACCAGCAGCGACATGCCTGCGACACTCGATAGCTTCGAGCCGCAGAACGCGCAGTTCAAGGCGCTGAAGACCTCGTTGAAGCAGTACCTCGACCTGGCCGCGAAAGACAACAGCGAACCGCTGCCCGACCCAGGAAAGAGTTCCTTCGCGCTCAATCCTGGTTACTCAGCGCTGCAGCCGCTCGCGCAAAAACTTACCTTGGTTGGTGACCTGCAAAGTTCTGGCGATCCCAACGCGGTTCCAGATCTTGCAGCGCTGACCGATGCGGTAAAGAAATTTCAGCATCGCCATGGGATCGCAGAGGATGGCAAGTTGAATGCCTCAACCGTTGCTGCGCTTAACATTCCCATCGCAGCGCGTGTGCAGCAGATCGGCGATTCCATGGAGCGCTGGCGCTGGATGAACGACGAATATCAACATCCGGCGATTTTGGTGAATTTGCCTGAATTTGTGCTGAGGACGTTTAACGGAGACAACGAAGAGTTTCGAATGAATGTGGTCGATGGTCAGTCGAGCAAGGAAGAGCATCACACGCCGATGATTGCAGACCATATGAAGTACCTGGTGTTCAGGCCTTACTGGAATTTACCTGTCGATATTGCCAAGAAGGACCTTGTTCCTCACATGGAAAAGAATCCTGGATACCTGGCAGAGCACCATTACGAAACGGTCAATAACAAGGGTGAACCGGAAGCCGCTTCGGCCGATCGGATTGCTCATGGAAATGTTCTGGTGCGGCAACTTCCTGGAACCAGCAACTCGCTTGGGCTGGTGAAGTTCATGTTTCCGAACAAGTTCAATGTTTACCTGCATGACACCGATGCCCATGCGTTATTTTCACGGGTTCGACGGGATTATTCACATGGTTGCGTTCGAGTGCAGGATCCACCGAAATTGGCTGACTGGTTGTTGAGGGAGAACAGCCAGTGGGATGCGGACAAGATTCAGGAAACGATGAACGACGAGTCGGTGACGAACAAGACGGTTTCGTTGCCGAAGCCGATTCCGATCGTTTTGTTCTATGGAACGGCTTATGTGGATGGTGGAGAGATTCACTTCTTCCAGGACTTGTATGGGTATGACAAGGACATGGACGAGCAGCTCAAGAAGGGTCCGCCTTATCCGAAGAAGCCTGTGATTCAGCGAGGGGAAGCCTCGGTGTAGGGGTACCCTCCCCCTCCGGCGGTCTGCCGTAAATTCCTGATTCTGTTGGATCGGGATTGCAAGTTCCTGATTCGATTGGATCGGCCGGCGGCATGAGGCGGGCGTTGTTGGACGCGAGTTGAAGGCCGTAGAGCAGAACCGAGGCTCGGCGGGTTTCAAGCCGGCCGATGGCGAGGGCCTGAAGGACGTTGGAGATGGCGAGCTGAATGGCTGCGGCGTCTTCCAGCAGGCCCAGGTCGATGGCCATGGGTTTGCGCATGACGCCGCGAGCGTACTCGATGTCTTCCGGCTTGACGGGGCCCATGCCGACGAACTCATTGAACTGGTTGAATCTGGGCGCGATGAACTCGGGTGGGCGTGTGTCTTCGTCGGCGAGTTCACGCTGCTGGCGGCGGTAGCCGGTGTGGAAGTAACAGAAGACATCCTTGCGCAGCGCCGGAGATTTGCAGCGGATGCCGGTGGTCATGATGTGTTCGCAGATGCGGAACATTGAGGAAACCTGCCTGTCGTGGAAATGAAAAGGGCCTCCGCCGCAACGTGTGCGGAGGAAACCCTGTTTCTATTGTAACGAGTTGGGACAATTAGAGTGCCAAGCCTATTTGCCTCAATCGATTGAGGTTAGAGGGAATGGGGGCTTGACAGGTTTTGCATGGTGGAACCGGGTAGGATTGGGCCATGCAGCCTGCCCTGTTTGAAGATCAGCCGATTCGGCGTGTGTATGACGAGAAGACGGAGATGTGGTGGTTTTCCGTTGTGGACATCATCAAGGTGCTGACCCAGCAGCCAGATGCCCGGAAGGCAGGCACTTATTGGAAAGTGATGAAGAATAGGCTAAATGCTGAAGGAAGTCAAGTGGTTACAAAATGTAACCAGTTGAAATTGACGGCTGAAGATGGTAAGCAGCGTCTGACAGATGTTGCCACTGCGGAGACGATGCTGCGGATTGTGCAGTCGGTGCCGAGTCCGCGGGCGGAGCCAATCAAGCAATGGCTGGCGAAGGTCGGGTTTGAGCGGATGCAGGAGATGGCCGACCCATCCAAGGGTATCGACCGCGTGCGGGAGACCTGGAAGAAGCAGGGCCGCAGCGAGAAGTGGATCAACCAGCGAATGACGGGCCAGGAGACCCGGAACAAGCTGACGGATTACTGGGCGGGGCACGAAGTAGAGAAGGGTAAGGAGATGGCGATCCTGACGAACATCATTCACCAGGAGTGGGCGGGGCACAGTGTGGCGTCGCATAAGCAGATGAAGGGCTTGAAGAGCCAAAATCTGCGCGACCACATGACGGAGGCGGAACTGATCTTTACGGCTTTGGCGGAGTTGTCGACACGCCAGATTGCCGAAAGTGTGGAGGCTACCGGCATGCACCAGAACAGTAAGGCGGCGCAGGATGGTGGGCAAATTGCGAAGCGAGCGCGGCTTTCGCTGGAGGAGAAAACCGGGAAAAAGGTGGTGTCGAAGGAGAACTACCTGCCGCCGGGACGAGCCAAGAATGGGTTGAAGTGAGTCGATCGCAAGAGGCGCGGGTTGAAACGGAGCGGTGGGTTGAGGAGCATGGGTATTGTTTGGCTTGTGACTCGGAGGAGTTGAGGCCGACGCCGCCGAATACGCCCGCGCGGGATTTTGAGTGTGCCGTGTGTTCGCATCCGTATGAGTTGAAGGCTTCGGCAAAGGCGTTTGGGAGCCGGATTGTCGATGGGGCTTATGGATCGATGATGACGCGACTGCGGGAGAACACGGCGGCGAGTTTTCTGTTGATGCGGTACTCGGAGTTTTGGAAGCCGGTGGATTTCCTGTCGGTGCACCGGTCGCTGATTCTTCCGGAGATGATTGAGCAGCGGAAGCCGCTTTCGCCGACGGCACGGCGCGCTGGATGGGTTGGGTGCAATATCCTGCTGCACCAGGTTCCGCCGGAAGGGCGGATTGCGCTGATTGAGCGAAACGTACCAGTGCGGAGGGAGATTGCGCGCGAGCAGTTTCAGAAGGTGGAACGGCTTGCGTCGAAGTCGTTGCAATCGCGCGGATGGATGGCGGCGCTGCTGACGCGGCTGCACCGGTTCGGTGCGGGCAGGTTTGAGTTGCGGCAGGTTTATGCTTTGGAAGACGAGATGCGTGACCTGTTCCCGAACAATCAACACGTCCGAGAGAAGTTGAGGCAGCAGTTGCAGGTGCTTCGGGATGCGGGGATGCTGACGTTCGAGGGACGGGGCCGCTATCGATTGACGCATTCGGGGAGGGTGGTGTGATTGTCTGGTTTCGGAACAGCTATTCGTGCTCGGAGTGTGGGGAGCAGTGGGACGATGAGTGGTCGTGCATGTGCAATGATCGCTGCCCTGTTTGCGATGTCGAGATGACGCCGCTTGCTTCTGAAGACCTGAGTCGACCGCTGGAGCGAGAGGATTACGACTGGGTTTCGCGGCGGTTTGCTGGGCCGTTTTCTGCTGCGGATGCAGAGTTGATGATTCAAGATTCTCTTACAATCTGACCCTTTAACAATCGGGAAATGTCGCGATGTTTGAGTTACCGGCTAAGCGTCGAACTCGCAATCTACTTCTCGATTCTTTACCTCACTTGTGGTAGCCTTTCGAGAAGTGGGGGTGTCAAGTGCTAATTGATCGCCGTGTCTTGGAAGAGCCGAACATAATTGACGCGCGTCTAGCGGAGCTGGGCCTATCGAGAGCGGTGCTGCTCGAGTCGGCACGTAGAGGTCTCGCGGCTTTCGCTGCATGTACATCACATCATCCCCGGAATTTCCCTGCATTAGCAAGTTGGGCAGAGGCGATACGTGGTCTTAGGGACCTACTAGTTGTCACCCCCTTTGGATGGTCGAGGTGGGAGGAAAATGGACAGCCTCAGGTTCACAATCCACAAGGCACTATCGCTTTGACCGTCGCGGGTGGTGACAAGAACACCGGGCGGTTGGGTGAAAGTGAACCTCGAACATCAGCAAGTAAGGGCCATACCACTGTCAAAGCGATGGCGTTGAACGCCTTTCTCTTTCCAGAAATGGAAGAAGATATCCGATTTGAAATTGTTAGAAATCTTAAGAGGCAGACGTGGTTTCTGTTAATCCACCGTGACCTCTCTGCGGGACAAATGCGCTGTGAGTTATCTCTCCCTGTGACGATGGCGGAGGATCAACATATCAATGGCTGGGCAGAACGTATTCTGCTTCCATCGATCGACTTTGATTCGGCGATCCTCGCTGGAATCCCAGATGAGACAGTGGAATTTACCGAGGAAGTGCAGTTCGAAGTTAAGCGTCGGGCATAAGCATGCGGACGCCGTACTTCAACTCACGAAGACTCACATTTGCGCGACGACGGAGAGGACTGTCGAAAGTGCAATTAGCTGAGATGATTGGCGTGACAGTCCGAACCGTTGTCGCATATGAAATTGGTGAATATCCGCCATCACCTGAAGGTTTGGATGCTCTTTCTCTTGCGCTACAATTCCCATCGCAGTTCTTCATTGGTTCCGATCTCGAAACTCTTGCGGCACAAGATGTCAGCTTTCGTTCGTTAACAAAGATGACCGCCAAACAACGTGAGTCGGCCCTTACTCAAGCTGAGTTGGCGGTGTATTTTTGCGCTTGGCTAGAGTCCCGTTTTGAACTTCCGATCGTGGACGTCCCTGATTTCGCTCAAGACGTTGATCCTGAGGCCGCGGCAGAGGCAGTTCGGCAGCATTGGGGCCTCGGCCAACTTGCTATACGCAACATGATCCACTTATTGGAACAGAAGGGCATACGGGTCTTTTCAGTTTCCATCCAATCGCAGGCTGTAGACGCTTTATCGACTTGGAAAGCTGGTATCCCGCTTGTGTTTCTCAATGGAGCAAAGTCGGCTGAGCGAAGTCGTTTTGATGCAGCACATGAGCTAGGACATCTTGTCTTACACAGACATGGCTCACCGGCAGGGAGAGAAGCAGAAGACCAAGCACAACGATTCGCTTCTGCTTTTCTGATGCCGAGAGCAAGCGTGCTTGCTCGTTCTCCAAAGCTAGCGACCATCAACGAACTGCTTAAATTAAAGAAGGTATTTGGCGTTTCTCTGGCCGCTATTAATTACCGTTTACATCAAGTTGGTCTCATAACTGACTGGCATTACCGATCTCTTGCAATCCAGCTTGCTAAGAAAGGTTTTCGGAGTAATGAGCCGGGCGAGATGGAACGAGAGAGTAGCTTTATCATTCCTATAGTTTTAGGAAAGCTCCAAGAAGATGGCTTCTCGCGCAAGATGATCGCAAATGAGTTATGTTTACCGGTTCAAGAACTTGAAAATGTTCTCTTCTCGCAGGTGATGGTAAGTATTCAAGGCGGAAAGACTGATCTTACTCAAACGAAGACACCGACCTCCTTGCGAAGAGTCAAATAAAGTGATCTTTATGCGTTATCGCAACAATTCAAAATCGGTCCTTCTATTCGCCGACTTTAAGGACGGCGAGGAAGGCTTCCTGGGGGATGTCGACCTGGCCGATGCGTTTCATGCGTTTTTTGCCCTCTTTTTGTTTGTTGAGGAGTTTCTTTTTGCGGGAGATGTCGCCGCCGTAGCATTTGGCGATGACGTCTTTGCGGATGGCGGAGACGGTTTCGCGGGCGACGATTTTTGAGCCGATGGCGGCCTGGATGGCGACCTCGAACATCTGCCGGGGGATGAGTTCGCGCATTTTGTGGACGAGGGCTTTGCCACGGTCGTAGGCGAAGTCGCGGTGGACGATGATGGAGAGCGCGTCGACGGGTTCGCCGGAGACGAGGATGTCCATTTTTACCATGGGCGAGACCCACGAGCCGGAGAGGGCGTAGTCGAGCGAGGCGTAGCCGCGGGAGACGGATTTGAGGCGGTCGTAGAAGTCGAGGACGATCTCGTTGAGGGGGAGCTCGTAGGTGATGAGGACGCGGGAGCCGGAGACGTATTCGAAGTTTTTCTGCTTGCCGCGCTTGTCTTCGACGAGTTTGAGGATGCCGCCGACGTACTCCTCGTTGGTGAGGATTTTGGCGGTGATGATGGGTTCCTGGATGGACTCGATGGTGGTGGGGTCGGGCCAGCGGGAGGGGTTTTCGACTTCGACGACGTCGCCGCCGGTGAGGGTGATTTTGTAGCGGACGCCGGGGGCGGTGGTGATGAGGTCGAGATTGAACTCGCGCTCGAGGCGCTCCTGGATGATTTCCATGTGGAGGAGGCCGAGGAAGCCGCAGCGGAAGCCGAAGCCGAGGGCGGTGGAGGCTTCGGGCTCGAAGGAGAAGCTGGCGTCGTTGAGCTTGAGTTTTCCTAGCGCTTCGCGCAATGCCCCGTGTTCGTGGGATTCGATCGTGTAGAGGCCGGCGAAGACCATGGACTTGATGTCTTCAAAGCCGGGGAGGGGTTCGGTGGAGGGGTTGGCGGGGTCGGTGATGGTGTCGCCGACCTTGGTGTCGGCCACGTCTTTGATGGTGGCGACGAAAAAGCCGACTTCGCCGGCGGAGAGGGTGGCGATTTCGACGGGTTTGGGGGTGAGGACGCCCATGGATTCGACGTCGAAGGTTTTGCCGTTGGACATGAGCTTGATGCGCTGGCCGGTGCGGAGGGTGCCGTTGATGACGCGGGCGAGGACGATGACGCCCTTGTAGGGGTCGAACCAGCTATCGAAGATGAGGGCCTGGAGAGGCTTGGTGGCATCGCCAACGGGGTGCGGGAGGCGGGTGACGGCGACGTTGAGGCCGGTCTTTGCTCTGACGCAGACGGCGTCGTCTGCAGGGAGGCCTACGGTGTTCTCGATCATCTCGCGGGTGCGGTCGATGTCGGCGCTGGGGAGGTCGATTTTGTTGATGACGGGGATGATTTCCAGGCCGTTGGAGATGGCGAGGTAGGCGTTGGCGAGGGTTTGGGCTTCGACACCTTGCGATGCGTCGACGACCAGGAGCGCGCCTTCGCAGCTCGCGAGGGAGCGGGAGACCTCGTAGGAGAAGTCGACGTGGCCGGGGGTGTCGATGAGGTTGAGCTGGTAAGTATGGCCGTCGTGGGCCTGGTACATCATGCGGACGGAGTGGGCCTTGATGGTGATGCCGCGCTCGCGCTCGAGATCCATGGCGTCGAGGACCTGGGCCTGCATTTCACGCTGGGTGAGCGAGCCGGTGAGCTCGAGCAGGCGGTCGGAGAGGGTGGACTTGCCGTGGTCGATGTGCGCGATGATCGCGAAGTTGCGGATGTATTTGGGGTCCATTGTCTGCCTACGATTCTACCGGGCAATGGACGGAGGCGTGGAACGATGGCAGGCGTGGAGTATTGACAGCCTGAACGGCAGGGCATTTTGCCTGCAGTGGCTGGGCTTGGCGTAGGTTGCGTGACTTTCGAGGGGCCCGGTCTCAGAAGCGAGACCTGGGGCACCTAAAAGTTTCTTGCTCTCTACTTTTGAGCGCTGCTTGGAGCGGGGGTTATTTTAGCAGTTGTTGATGTCGTCGGTTTCGAGGAGTTTTT
>CBAAAH010000037.1:2536-13278 GCA_964658865.1 uncultured Granulicella sp. | reverse complement strand
CCGTTCCGGGCGATGCGGAAAAGGTCGTCGAAGAGACGGCACCGGTCACGATCCTTCGGCCGGATGATCCACTGCTGACTTACCCGAACTTGATCGGCGCGCAGGACTTTTCCGGATGGTTGGAGGAGCGCGGTCATGGCTTTCCGCGTAGCTTCGATTCGCACTACATCGCATTGACCGAGACGCATGATGTGGGCCAAGACCCGCAAACAGGCGGGCTGATTTATGCACCCTACGGCAAAGGCTATTACGTCTATCTTGCGTATGCGTTTTTTCGCGAAATGCCGGAAGGTGTTCCCGGCAGCTTTCGCGTGATGGCCAACCTGCTAAGTATTAAAAAAAATCCCAGGCTTCAACACTGAGTCGCTCTCCAACTTACTCGGCCTTGTATGGACTGCATGCAAGTTCATTCAGAAAGAAGGCGAAGGTGTCGGCTGCAACGTCCAGCCGCTTGGAAAGTGGCATGCCCGCACCGTGGCCTGCACGCGTTTCCACGCGGATCAGTACCGGCGCGCTGCCTGCCTGATCGCGCTGCATTTCCGCCATGAACTTGAAGCTGTGCGCCGGAAACACGCGGTCGTCATGATCGCCGGTCGTGACAAGTGTGGCAGGGTAGGCCGTATTTTCCCGTAGATTGTGCAGGGGAGAGTAGGCATGCAGCGCGTTGAACTCTTCTTCCACCTCGCTCGGTGCGCCGTAATCCTGTTTCCATCCCCAGCCAACGGTGAATTGGTCGAAGCGCAACATGTCCATCACGCCGACGGCAGCGTTTGCCGCGGCGAAGAGTTCCGGCCTTTGCGTGAGCATGGCACCCACAAGCAGGCCGCCGTTCGACCCACCCTGAATCGCAAGTTTTTCGCGGGACGTATAACCCTCGCGCGTCAGGAATTGCGCGCATGCGGCAAAGTCGTCGAAGACGTTCTGCTTGTGCAGCTTGGTTCCCGCGGCGTGCCACTCTTCGCCGTATTCACCGCCACCGCGCAGGCAGGCCTGTGCGTAAATGCCGCCACGCTCCAGCCACACGATGTTCGTTGGAGAAAAGGCGGGCGTGAGTGAGATGCCGAAGCCGCCATAGGCATACAGCAGCGTTGGATTACTGCCGTTGCGCGCCAGATCTTTACGATAGGTCAAAAACAGAGGGACGCGGGTGCCGTCAGTGGACGTGACAAAGACCTGTTCGGTCTGATAGGCGTGGCGGTTAAAGCGCACCTGCGGCTCGCGATACATCGTCGAGGCAAAGGTCTGTAAGTTGAGCCGGTAAATGGCTCCCGGCACGGTAAAGTCGGTGTAGGTGTAAAAGGTTTCCGTATCGTCGCGGCGACCGCTGAAGCCACCGGCAGAGCCGATACCGGGTAGCTCCAGCGTGCGCAGCGGTTCACCTGTTTCGGTGAAAAGCTCGATGGCGGTATGTGCATCGACCAGATAGTCCGCGATCAAGAGGCGGTTCACCAGCGAGACGCTTTCCAGCTTGGAGTCACGCTGTGCAATCACACCTGTCCAGTGCTCGCGCGCGGGTTGCCGCAGGTCGAAGGAAAGGACGCGACCATTCGGTGCGTCAAGCGTTGTCTGCAGCAGTATCTGCGTGCCGACATTGCCGATGGGTGAGTAACTTGCGTCGGCGACATCGATCAGGCGAGTTACCGGGCTCATCACATCGTTGCCCTGATGGCCTAAGTCGAGGATGCTCAATTCATTGTTGGGACTGGTGCCGCGGCTCTGATGGATCCACAAATAGCGGCCATCGTCGGAGACGCCTGCGTGCAGGAAGATTTCCGGGTCGTCCTGCCGCTCGAAAATCATGCGGTCCTCGCTCTGCGGTGTTCCCAGGCGATGGAAGAACAGCTTGGCGAACAGATTGATCGCCTTCAGCGGATCGCCGTCCGGTGGAGCGTCGTAGCCGCTGTAGAAAAAGCCGCTGCCGTCGTGCAGCCACGAGGGTGTGCTGAATTTCGTCCACTCGATGCGGTCATCCAGATCGTTGCCGCTGGCAACGTCGCGAATGCGGATCGTCTTCCAGTCGCTGCCTGCTTCCGCAAGTGCAAGCGCGGCGAGTCGGCCGTCTTCGCTGACACTGAGGCCTGCGAGCGCTATCGTCCCGTCGGAGGATGCGATATTGGGGTCGAAGAGCACCTGTGGCTCACCCTCCAGACCTTCTGTCCAGTACAGCACGGCCTGATTTTGCAGACCGCTGTTGCGCGTGTAGAAGAAGCGTGTGCCGAAACGCTGCGGTAGAGAGAAACGCTCGTAGTTGCTCAGGGCCTCCATGCGCGCGCGGATGGCGTTGCGCTCTGGCAGCGCGTCGAGGTAGTCGCGGGTGAGTTGGTTTTCCGCGTCGATCCAGGTGCGCAGCTCGGGTGATTCCAGGTCTTCCATCCAGCGATAGGGGTCTGGAACGGCGGTACCGAAGTAGTGGTCGACATGGTCGGAGCGGCGCGCTTGCGGATACATCATCGGGGTCAACAGGCCTCGTGACCTTGGATGCAGGAGCGCGGCGGGAGACTCCTCCAGCCCCTGCCATCGTGTGCATTTCTCTGGGTACAACCGTGATCGTGCGTTCTGGGTTGGGCGACGATCCCCCGTGGGTGACAATGGAGCCATGAATCTGCTGCGTCGGTGTCAGTTGTGGATGAGCTTTGTTTGCCTTGCCTCGATACTGGCCGCCACGCCGGCGATGGCGCAGGACGCCACGACACCGGCAGCCGCGCCGCAGCGGGAGCCGCAATCCGGGCCAACCTATCAGTTGCAGACGGGTACGACGTTGATCCTGGTGCCCGCGACGGTCGATATCAAGGGGCAGATTTTGTATGACCTGAAGGCCGAGCAGTTCAGCCTGACGGACGACGGCGTGCCGCGGCGGTTTCGGCTGGAGCAGGAGGCGGATGCGCTGGGACTGAGCCTGGTGGTGGTGGTGCAGTGCTCGCGGTCGGCGGTGATGGAGTACGGCAAGATCGAGCAATTGCCCACCATGATCGATGCGGTGACCGGAGCCGCGCCGCACGAGGTGGCGCTGCTCCGGTACGGCAGCCACCCGCAACTGGTGCAGCCGTTTACGAAAAAGGACGAAAAGATCGGCGCGGCAATGCAGGGCATGGGGCCGTGTGAGGACGGCAACGCCGCGACGATGGATGCGCTGAGTTATGCGGCATCGATCCTGGAGAATCGGGATCCGCGCAATCGCCGCGTGATTCTGCTGATCAGTGAAACGCGCGACCATGGGTCAGCCGTAAAAGAGGCGGACCTGATTGCGCAGTTGGGCCGCAATAACATCGTGGTGGACAGCTTTGCGTTCAGCCCCTATCGCGACAGCCTGAAAGACGACATGAAGCCGGGACGGGGTGCTGGATTGCTTGGAACCGGCATCAATCTGCTGGTGGCGACGGTCAACGCCCTGAAAGACAATGTGCCGAAGACCGTGGCGCGGCTAAGTGGCGGCGATTATGACAAATTCGGCACGAAAAAGGGATTTGAAGATGGCGCGAACCGGCTGGGCAATCGCATTCATAACTACTATCTGCTGAGCTTTACCGTGCCGAGTACAGCGACGGAAGGTCTGCACGAGTTGAAAGTAACGGTGCCGCAATATCCCGAAGCGACGGTGCGTGCGCGGCGAACGTATTGGGTTGGGCCGGTACCTGCCACGAAGTAAGCGTGTCGCGCCTTTGGCCTTTCAAGCCAGAACGACTGTTATGGTGCGTGCAGGCCGTCGACCAGGGAGGTGCGATAGGCGCGCCAGCCGGGAATGACGCCCAGCAGTGCGCCGAGGCCGATGACCGCAAGCGCGTAAAGTTGCACCCGGTGTGAGGGCGCCGTGACCGGCAGGGGCACACCGGCGGCCCGCTCCACTGCCGCATGGAAGCCGAGCAGAACGGTGTACAGCGCGGCCAGGCCGAGTGCCGTACCGGCGACGGCGATGATGGCCGATTCCGCAACAAACAGGCCAAAAATTTGCCGCGCGCGCAGGCCGATGGAGCGCAGAATGGCGATCTCGCGGCGGCGTTCGTTGAGGGCGGTGTACAGCGCGGCAACCATGCTCAGCAGGCCCACCATCAGCACGGCGGCGGAGATGAGCGAGAGCGCGGCGTCCGCGTAGTCCATCAGCGCCCAGAGCTGTTGCAGCGTGTAGGCGGGGATGATGGCGGTGAGAGGTTCGGGCTTGTAGGTGTCGATTTCGCGCTGCAGGTAGAGCGTGCTGATGCGCGACTTGCCCGCCAGCAGGAACGCGGTGATCTGGTCGACCTTGAGTTTGGAGGGATCGAGCACGGGAGCGGCTTCGCCGATTGCGGGTGGCGTGCCGTCGGTCCAGCCGAAGTGCATGGCCTCTTCGCCCAGCAGCGTCACGTACACGGCGTCGTCGATGGGCGTGCCGGTGCGCTGCAGGATGCCCGTGACGGTGAAGGCGACGTTGTCATGCTGCAGGATGGAGTGTTCCTGCATACCGTGCGACAGGGTTAGTTTTCGCCCCGGTTGCAGGTGCAGACGGTCGGCCACTTCCGCGCCCAGGGCCGCGTCCAGCAGCGCTGCGGGTGCCGCTCCCTGGGCAAATTGCAGCGACTGCCCGCCGCGATAACGATAGTGCCGGTAGAGGTTTTCATCCGTCGCAATCACGCGGTAGCCATGGAACGAATCGCCCATGGAGAGCGGGATTGTCCACGCTACGGCGGGGTGATGGGCGAAATGCCGGTAGCTTTCCCATGCGATGTTGTTCGACGCGTTGCCGATGTGAAACACGGTCGACAGCAGCAGCGGCAGGTCGCCGCCGCGTGCACCGACGATCAGGTCGGTCTTCGAAATGGTACCGGCGAAGCCGGTGTGCATGCCGTTGCGCACGGCGTCCACACCGGCCAGCAGCAGCATCGAGAGCGCAATGGAAAAGACCGTGAGCGCCGTGGTAACGCGGCGCGCGCGAAGGGACTTCCATGCCAGCCGCAGAAGCATCATGCGGGCACCTGTGTAGTCGCGCCATTGATAGTTGCGAGTGCGATGGAGCGGTCGAAGTGCCGTGCCAACTCGCGGTCGTGCGAGACGAAAAGCAGGGTGGTACGAGATTCCTGCGTGAGGTCGTTCAGCAGGTGCAGGAAGGCGTCGCGGCGATCGGTATCGAGCGCGCTTGTCGGCTCGTCTGCGATGAGCAGCGCGGGTGCGCCGATGACGGCACGCGCAATCGCAACGCGCTGCTGCTGGCCGACGGAAAGCTCCGTCACCGGGCGGCGAAGCGTGGCGTGGATGTCGAGCCGGCGGGCCAGCCGCTCCACTTCCTGCGCTACCGTTCCGGTCTGCATGCGAGCGCGGCGCTGTGTGTGGAGCTGGCAGGGAAGTGCGATGTTCTCCGCGGTGGAAAGGTAAGGAATGAGGTTGAAGCCCTGAAAGATGTAGCCGATGCTGGAGCCACGGACGGTGTCGCGCGCGCCTGCGGAGAGCCGCATGAAGTCGTGGCCGAGCACCTGCAACGAACCGCTGGATGCCGTGAGTACGCCGGAAAGCAGTGAGAGCAGTGTCGTTTTGCCACTGCCGGAGGGGCCGTGCAGAAAAACGCGTTCGCCTGTGGCAAGATGAAGCGCGGGAATGTCCAGCACCGGTGGTCCGCCCGCGTAGGCGAAGGTCACGTCGCGCAGGGCGATGGCATGCTCCATGCAGCTACTGCGCGTAAGGCTGAACGGAGTCGCCGTCCATGTTGAAGGAGACATCGCCATAGGGGCTTTGCACCGTCGCCACATGCAGTTGGCCGGTCACGACGATCGGTTCGGTGAAGCTCATGTTCGCATGCCTGCCGTTGCGCAGCTTGATGTAGACCATCTGGTTGGGCGGTGGCGGTGGCACGTGGATGCACGCGCCCGCGAACGGCACCAGCAGGAACTCCGTCACCTGGTCTGCATCGTCTTCCAACGGCACCATGAAGCCGGGAATCGCGACTGTCTTCTTATCCAGCGCGCGTGCCGGCGACGGCGCGGTGCTGCTGGTGAGTGTCTTGAGCGTGGACCAGCCGACCTGCTGTGGCCCGGGCGTCGCGGCCAGCAGCAAAGGAGTTGCGAGGAGAGCAAGCAGACGCTTCATCGTCGACCTCCGCATGCTTGGATGCCTTTTGTGCGACGGGTGATGCGACACCCGATGTCTCAAGCCGAAGACATCGGGCGCCACGGATTGCAGATCGTTCTACTTCTTCTTCGGGATCGCTTTGTCCTCTGTCTGGGGTGGACCGCCCGCGGGTGTGGATACCGGGAAACGCTGGCCGCGCGTGGCACCGAACGGTCGCTCGTTGAACGTCGTCCAGCGTGCGGACTGGCGCTCGTCGGCGGAGTGCTGCGTCGCATCCCACAGGTCGGCGGAGATGCCGTTCAGGTCATAGACGACTTTGCCGTCCTTCAGCGTCAACTCGCACTGCAGCTTGCGCGTGCCCATTTTGCGGGTGTTGTACATATCCACGAAACCGAAGTTCCCGGTCTGCACCGACAGCACCGCGACGTCTGCAATGCCTCCGACGGACAGGTTGCCGTACTGCTCCTGGCGAATCTCGTGGGCCGGGTTCGCGGTCATTTCGGCGACCGCCTGCGGCACGGTTTCGCCGAGCGCCAGCAGCTTGTCCGACACGTTCAGCAGGTCTTTCATGCCGTTGTTCATCGACCCGACGTGCAGGTCGGTGGAGATGGAATCAGGCAGGTAGCCACCCTGCACGATGGGTGCCGCAACCGTCCAGGCAAAACTGCCGCCGCCGTGGCCCACGTCGCAGTAGATGCCGCGTTTGCGCATGACGAGCAGCGCTTCCGACGGGCCGCCGGTCTGCGGATTCTGCTCGCCACGCAGGCCGGAAAAGCAGTGCGTATAGATATCGCCGGGCCGCAGGTGCGTGCTGACCAGCTCCAGCAGCGGACGCTCGATGCGCCGCGCACCGAAGTCGACCATGACGGGCAGGTTTGCGAGCGTGCCGGCGATCACGGCCTGGTCGACCGGCTTCCACTCCGGCCCGGTAAAGTGCGCGGTCTTGATGCCTACAACGACGCCGGGAAACTTCTCCGCCTTTTCCGCCGTCAGCTTGCCATCCATGTCGTCCAGGTTGTCTTCGAACTTCGCGCCGCGCATGCCCGCGCCTACGATGTTCAGCTCGGCCAGGATGCGTGTCCTGCTACGGTCGATCACGCGATCCTTGAAGTCGTCGAAGTTGCGCCAGCCGGAGCTGCCCGCATCCACGACGGTGGTTACGCCGTTGCGAAACGTGTAGCCATCCGGGTAGAGCGACAGGTCGCCCGCGTACGAGCCTTTTTCGCCCGTTCCGGCGTACACATGCACGTGCAGGTCGATGAGGCCGGGCACCACGTACAGGCCTTTTACGTCAACCGTTTTCAGCGCGTCTTTGGCGTCCAGGTGCGCGGCAACGGCGGCGATCTTGCCGTCCTTGATGCCCACGTCGCTGTCGGCGTCCCTGTGGTTCTTCGCGTCCAGCACGTGGCCGTGGACGAGGAGAAGGTCGTAGGGTAGCGGGTTGGGCGGCAGCGCCGGACTGCGGACGCCGCCTTCCTGCGCAGTGGCCGTCAGGCACAGGCATGCCGCCGTCGCCAGCAACAGGTGTCGAACCGATGGAATCAACATGCGAACCCCTCCCTTATGCCTTGGTTGCCGTAAACGTCGCGGTGCCGTACTCACCCATCGTCACATCGCCCGACATGGTGGTGCCCTGCACCGTGCCGGTAAAGTGGAACGGCACGTTGTAGCCGTTGGCCTCCATGTCGCTATTCAGCTTGACCTGGTTTGCCACCACGCTGCCCTTGAACTGGGCGGTAAAAAGTTCGCCCTTCTGCGTGCCGGTCAGCGTCGCATCGTTCTGCTGCAGCAGGAACTGCTGATGTCCAACGCCGCGATGATAGGTGATGGTCGCGTTCCATGTGCCGGCAACCTGCTGCATGGGGCCGCTGGGTACGGCCGGGTTCGGGTGCCGGCCGGGGTTGCGCAGCGCCTGTGCGATGGACTTCGCCACGATGGTGACGTCGCCCGGCTGCATCATGTACGGCATGATCGCGATGGACGAGGCCATGCGGTCCGGCCGCTTGCCATCGCCGCCCATCACCAGCACGCGCGGCGTCGCGGCATCCAGCGTGGCGACGAGTTCCGAACCCGTGATTCCGACTGTCGTGGCGTCCCACTTGATGTGCAGCACCGGGGCGCGGTTCGACAGGTCGGCCGAGGGCATCTCGACCTCTGTCGTGAGCGAAGGAATACCTTTGAGCGCGTCGGCGATCTGGTTGTTCCACGCCAGCCACTGCGCCTGCTCCGCCGCGTGGTCGCGCTTGTACCACTCGCGCACGGCGGCCAGCATGCCCATGGCCTCTTCCTTGCCGACCTTCAGCGCGCGGCCCCAGTTGTGGTGCGGCGCGGCGTTCCAGTAGGCGGCTTCTACCAGGTCTTTCGGTCCCAGCAGAATACCCGCGGCCTGCGGTCCGCGCATGCACTTGCCGCCGCTGTAGCCGACAAAGGTGGCACCCGCCGCAAGGTGAATGTTCGGCACCAGCGGCTCTTCCGCGGCGGCGTCGACAAAGACGGGAATGTTCTTTTCCCTGGCGATGGCGCAAACCGTCTTGATGGAGAGTGGCTCTTCAAACGCGCGCGGCCCGCTGATGATGTAGATCATCGCGGTGCGGTCGTTGATCTTCGCGCGCATCTCGTCGGCCGTTTCCACTTCCACGATCTTGGGGCCGGACATGCGCACGCCGAAGTCATACGCATTGCGCGAATACTTCGGGAAGATGACCTCGTCGCGCACCCGCTGGTAGGGGAACGCCTGCGAGAGTTCGGGGTCCATGCCGACGCAGCACGCCGTCGTCGCAAGCGCGATCGCCGCCTCGCAGCCGCAAGTCACGATGGCACCGGGCGCGCCCATCAGGCCGGCAATTTCCTTGCCTACCGCGGCCATCATCTCTTCCATCTGCACGTAGTATTGTGAGGCCTCGAACATGGCCTGCTTGACCTGCGGCAGCGACTGCGAGCCGGAGATGATGGTGTACGTGCCGCGCGCGTTCACGATGGGCCGAACACCGATCTCGGTGAACAGGTTGGCCGCAGGCGTGCCTTTGCTGGTGAGCTGGTGTGTCGTGAGCGTGGTCGGGTCTGCGGCGGCGGCAAGGGCGGCCAGCGGCGAGGCAAGAGCGACGGCCGAAAAGATTCCGGATTGCTTGAGAACATCGCGCCGGGAGAGGCTTGCAAGGGACATGGACGGCTCCAGTAAAGCGGTGAGGTTTACAGCGATGCGATGCAGTCGATTTCGACGAGGGAATCCCCGGGCACGCCGGAGACAGCGACGGTGGTGCGTACGGGCGGCGTGTTGCCCCAACGGCCCGCGTAGGCCGTGTTCATGCGGGTATAGTTCGCCAGGTCGCTCAGATACACGTTCACCTTCAGCACTTTTTCCATGCTGGAGCCGGCGGCAATCAGGTTCTGTTCCATCTCGTCGAGCACGTGCTTGGTGTGCTCCTCGATCGTGCCCTTGAAGTGCGCGCCGATCCCCGCGAGAAACACCAGGTTGCCGAAGGTGACGATGCCGTTGAAGAGTGGCGCCTTGGGCGGACCGGCGGGTGCCGCGGGCGAGGCAACGATGGGCGCGGTCGCACCGGGCGACGGCGGTGGCGACACGCGGTGCACGGCTTTCTTTTCCCACACGGGTTGCGTGGGTGCCTGCGCCTGCGCTTCGGGTGCAAGCGCGGCCATGCCGGTAACGCCCGCGGCTGCGGCTGCGGCGTTTTTCAAGAGTCCTCTGCGGGTTTGTGCCTTCATCGGTCTGTTCTCCTGGGTGGGTTTAGGACTTGGTGAGTGCGGCGCGAATGCGGCGGCCGACAATAGCATCTTCGCCAGGCTGCAGCATCCACACGCCGACCACCAGCGTGTTCGCGTCGGACGGAATGCCCTGGTTGGCCGGGTGGCCAGTGTTTGGATTGAGTTCGATCGACGGCTGTTGCGCACGCAGGGCAGCGACGATCTGCGGCGTTGTGGTGCCGGTCGTCGTGGGATCGAAGCGGATGAGCAGGTGAGGCACGTGGTTGGCGATGCGCGGCACCACGGTTTCCGTGCGCACCGAGGGAATGCCCGCGACCATGCCGGCGATCCGGTCGACGCGCTTCTGGTAATCGGCCTGCATGGATTCCTCGGTGTGCGACAGCACCCAGTCGACCGCAGCCACCATGCCGACAATCTGTTCCTTGGCGACCTTCATGCCGCGGCCCACACCGTCGGTGGGATTGTTGTTCGCCGCGGCAAGGTCCGTCAGCGCCTTGCGGCCAAGCAGCAGGCCGGCGTTCTGCGGTCCGCGGATGCCCTTGCCGCCACTGAACGACACCAGGTCGAAGCCCATGCCGGCGTACTTCCACAGGTTCGAGATCGGCGGCATATCGGCGGCGGCATCGATGTGGCAGGGGATGCCATGTTCGTGTGCGACGCGCAGCCAGTCTTCGCGGCCGATCTGCGCCGGGCCTTCCGGACCGACCTCGTCTTCCGCCGCGTTGAAGAAGTTTGTCATGCAGGCGTTGCCGGCGGCACAGGCGCGCTTGTAGTCGTCCATGGTCAGCACTTCGGTCACGCGCGCGCCGCATAGAAACATGGCGTGGTCGTAGCCATAGCGGTGGGCGCGTTGCACGATCACCTGCGTTTTCATCGCGGGCGTTACGCCCTGGGGCATGTCCAGCGGACCGATGCCGTTGGCGTGCTGCATGCACGCGGCGGTGGCGAGCGAAATGGCACCGCTCGCGCCCGACGTAATCACCGCG
>CBAAAH010000037.1:0-2526 GCA_964658865.1 uncultured Granulicella sp. | reverse complement strand
AGGCGCTTTGCCACGTACTCGCCGGCTTTGGTCTGCAGGTCGTGCAGCCGCACCGGGTGCAGTGCGGCTTGTTGCACGGCGGCAACGACCTCCGGCGGCATGCATGCGGCGGTCAGCGTGGTGTAGGTACCGGCGGCGTTGATGATTTTCGGCACGCCCAGCTTGTCGTAGTAATCAGGGCTTTCTATGGCCGGCGGTGCGGCAGAAGCGGCCTGCAACGGCGCCAAACCCAGCACCCCCGCAAGGCGCACGAAGCTGCGGCGGGAAAAGAGTCCGTTGAGCGGCGGCGTTTGCTCAGGCATGCGGCGTTTCTCCGGGTGCGTTCTAAATGCGGCCGAACTGCTTGACGGCTTCCACGATGGAGTGAAATTTTTCGATGTACGGGTACATGCTGTGCTCGCTGTTGTCGAGCTGCTGCGCGCGAATCAGGATCTCCGCCGCATGGGCGCGCGGCACCACCACGACACCGTCTTGGTCGGCGACGATGATGTCGTTTGCCTCCACGTGCGTGCCCGCAACTTCCAGTGGCACATTCATGCCGCCGAAGCGGTAATGCCCGACGGAGGTGGACGGCACCGGCCCGGTCGCGTACACGGGAAAGCCGATGCGCTTGAGCTGCGGCAGGTCGCGCACACCGCCATCCACCACCGCGCCGGCAAAGCCGCGGGCGAACATGGCCGTGCCCATCAGGCCGCCCATGCCGGCGATGTCCGCGCCGTCTTCCACCTTCATCACGTACACCGAGCCGGGGCCGCCGGAGTCGATCGCGGCGAGCATGCCGCTGAGCGCCTGTGGATCTTTGTTTTCTTCCTTCTTCAGCAGGACGGTAAGCGCGGTTCCGGCAAACTTGGTGGCAAAGATGCTCTGCATGGTGTGGGCCATGTAGTGCTTCTGGTGCAGCACCTGCTCCTCGGCGTCGGAGACGCTGGCTGCCTCCACGTGGCGATACGCCTCCAGCAAAAGCGCAGGGTCGCGCTCGAAATCGGCCTGGGTCAGTGGCGTTCCCGCATGCAGGATAGCCGCGCCCGCAACAAGCGTCGTGGTCGCGGCGAGCGAAAGAAGGCCGGGGCGAAGGTGCGTTCGAAGGGGCATGCGGCAGACCTCGTGCACAGATGTTTAGAAACGGTAGAACACTATCGTACCGTCACCGGAGACAACTTCGCCACGGCCCTTTGTCCTAGCGGCCGTGGCGATTGTTACCGTAATGCGGTGCGGCTTAAAAGTTGATCTTGCCTGCGAGTTGAAGGATGCGTGGACTCCCCAAGCTACTGCTAACGGTGGATGTTACCTGGCCGAAGGTAGAGCCACTGAAAGCGAAGTTTCCATTGGTGTAGATGGGCAGCGTCGTGTTGCCGGGATTGCCGAGATTGGCGTGGTTGAAAACATTGAAGGCTTCCGCGCGGAACTGCAGGCGAACCCGCTCTACTACGGGGAAGTCTTTGAAGACCGACAGGTCGGTGTTAGCTGCGCCGGGGCCTCGCTGATCGTTGCGATGCGTGTTGCCAAAGGTGTACTGCGCCGGCAGAGTATAGGCCGTGGTGTCGATGCAGCTTGTCTTTGCGATGTATTGCGACTTGCCGCAGGTGAAGCGTGGCGCGTGCACATAGTTCGGTCGCTGTGTGCCGATTGGACCCACGTTGGCCTGGTCGTTGGTGATGCCGACATTGAACGGCTGGCCGCCCTGAATGGTGACAATGGAGTTGACGTGCCAACCGCCGCCCAGGGTATCGACCGCGTGGCCGAAGCGGGTCAGCGCGGGCATGGTGTAGGTGACGCTGCCTACGAAGCGGCTGCGAATATCCCAGTTTGCATTGCCGTAATCCGCTTTCAGGTTGTACTGGATCATCGGCGTGCCGCCACCGTTCGCGTCGTTCGACGTGTCCATGGTGTGCGACCACGTGTAGCCGAGGTTCGCTTCAAGACCGTGGAAGTTGCGCTGGCGATAGACCACCGTCAAGCCGTGATAGGTGGAAAAGCCGTCGTTCTGGATCTGGCGAATCTGGCCGAAGAGCTGGTACGGGCGACGTGGATTGACGGCACCAGCACCGGGCAGCGGCTGGTTCGGGTACAGCGAGTGGTCGAGATCGATGGCACGGGAGCCGAGGTACTGGAACTCCAGCGCGCTGCCCGGCGACAGCTCGACGCCGGTGTCCAGGTTCCACTGGTACAGCCGCGGCGTGGGCAGGTGATGGTTGTCGGTAAAGGCGTTCTGGTAGGTGCCTGCAGTACCCGCTGCTGCCGAAGCCGAACCGCTGCCGCCGCCCGAGGGGTTGGCAAAGCTCTGCGTCGCAATGCCGCTGGTCGGGCCGCTATACGTGGTCGATGCGGCGAACGGATAGTTGCTGGTGGTCAGGGTAAAGGCGTTCAGGTGGTTGGGGTTGTAGTAAATGCCGCCACCCGCGCGCACCACGACTTTTTCGTTCGCACGGTAGGCCAGGCCGAGGCGGGGTGACACTAGGTTCAGGTTCGCATCGTGGAACTTGAAGCCCTTGACCGGCGTGTACGTGCCGCCGGTCGTCGCCGTGC
>CBAAAH010000036.1:0-13286 GCA_964658865.1 uncultured Granulicella sp. | reverse complement strand
TCCGAAGCCGAGGTACGGCGCGCGTTCCCAATATTTGCGGTTGTGCCGTGACGCCCCGCCCTCTCGCGCGAAGTTCGAAATCTCATACTGACGCAGGCCGGCGTGCTGCAGCTTTGCGCACGCTTCGTCGTATAGCGCGGCGCATCGGTCGCCGTCAGGAACGGTGGCCGCACGGTAGCGTGCCTCCTGCCCAAGCACCGCCAGTTGCGACACGGCGCGCGTTTCAAGCACGGCTTTGCCGAGACGCGAGTCTTCATCGACCTCCAGCATGTAGATCGACGCATGCTCCACACCGGACGCGATCAGCGCATCCAGCGAAATGCGCCAGCTTTCCTCAGTCTGGAGCGGTAAGCCGGCGATCAGGTCCACGTTCAGTCGCGGTATACCCGCCGCGCGCAGGCGATCGATCTCCGCCACGCACTGCCCCGCCGTATGCAACCGGCCGACGGCGCGCGACTCCACGTCCACGAAGCTTTGCACACCGAGCGAAATACGATCGACGCCGCCTTCCAGCATCGCCTGCAGCAAATCGTCCGCAAGCTGCCCGGGAGCGGCTTCCACCGTAATCTCCGCACCACGCTCAATGGTGAACACTTCGTGCACTGTCTCCAACAGGCGGCGCATGTGTCCGGCGGAAAGCAGCGAAGGCGTGCCTCCGCCGAAGAATACCGTATCCGCAACGGCGGGCAAAATCAGGCCCCGCGCGGCCGCCCACGCCGGCGCGGCGGCGATCTCCGCCACGAGCCGATCGACATACGCGTCCATGCGCTCCGGCGGAAACGCCGCCGAGGCAAAGTTGCAGAAGGTGCATTTCGCGCGGCAAAACGGCACCGACACGTAGAGTCCGAGGGGCTGCGTCACACCTTCATTTTCGCATTCCCGCGTCCGCAACGATTCCTGCACCAACGCCCTGTGCGAACGCATCTATTCTGGACAGAGATGGCGCGCACCGACACCCGTAAAGAAGCTCCGAAAAAGAAGCCCGCCGATGACGAGGTGTTGGGTAAGGCGTACGACAGCCGCCTCATGCGACGGTTGCTGACCTATCTGCGGCCCTACAAGACTGCCGTCGTGCTCAGTTGCATCTCCATCCTCATCAAGGCATGCGCGGACGTGGTCGGTCCCTACCTGGTCAAGCTGGCCGTCGATCGTTACATGATCGGCACGCCCTCGGCGCACCCACCGTTTTTCGTGCAGTATTTCTCTCACGATGCGCTCACCGGCATAGCGGAGTGCGCCGGCATCTATCTTGCCGCGCTGATGCTCAGCTATGGGCTTGAGTTCTTGCAGACGTACCTGATGCAGTGGACCGGCCAGCGTGTGATGTTCGACATGCGATCACAGATCTTCCGCCACCTGCAGCGCATGGACGTGCACTTCTACGACACCAATCCCGTCGGCAAGCTAGTGACGCGCGTCACCAGCGACGTCGATGCGCTGAATGAAATGTTTACGAGCGGCGTGCTCGCTATCTTTGAAGACGTATTCGTACTCGGCTTTATCGTGGTCATCATGCTGCGGATGAGTTGGGCGCTGGCGCTGCTGACACTCGCCGTGCTGCCGGTCATCATGTACATCACGGGGCTGTTCCGCACGGCGGTGCGCAAAAGTTATCGCCGCATCCGCACGGCGATCGCGAAGATCAACGCGTACACGCAGGAACACGTCAGCGGCATGTCCGTGGTGCAACTGTTCAACCGCGAAGACCGCGCCTATCGCGATTTTGAGCACACCAACGGCGAACACCGCGATGCCTACGTCGACCAGGTGCAGGCGTACTCGCTGTACTACCCGGCGGTCGAATTCCTGTCGACGTTCGCTATCGGCATGGTCATTTGGAAAGGCGGCCTGGCCGTGCTGGGCGGCCATACCCTTCTGGGTTCGGCGGTGACGCTGGGCGTGCTCATCGCCTTCATGCAGTACGCGCAACGGTTCTTCCGGCCTATTCAGGATTTGAGCGAAAAGTACAACATTCTTCAGGCCGCCATGGCCGCAAGTGAGCGCGTCTTTCAACTGCTGGATACGGAACCGGACATCGTTTCACCGCCGTCGCCGACGATTTTCCAAATGCAAAGCAATGGATCGATCGAGTTCCGCGAGGTGTGGTTTACCTACCAGCAGCTTTCGGACGAGCAGCGGCTTTTTGTTGCAACGGCGACATCGCAAGAACTCAGCGCAAGCGAAGGGATCGAGTGGATTCTGCGCGGCGTTTCCTTTACCGTGCAGTCGAATCGTACGGCTGCCATCGTCGGCCACACCGGCGCGGGTAAGACAACGATCACGGCGCTGATGATGCGCTTCTACGACGTGCAGCGCGGGGCGGTGTTCGTCGACGGTGTGGACGTGCGCGAGCAGTCGCTCGACCGTCTGCGCCGGCGCTTCGGCGTGGTGCTGCAGGATGCCTTTCTGTTCACCGGCACGATCCGCTCGAACATTCGCCTGGGCACCGCGCGCATCACCGATGCGGAGGTCGAGCGCGCGGCGGATGAGGTCAACGTCGGGGACTTCATCCGCTCCATGCCCAACGGCTTCGATACCGAGGTCCACGAGCGTGGAGCGACGCTTTCCACCGGCCAGAAACAGCTCATCAGCTTTGCCCGCGCGCTTGCCCACCGGCCCGCCATCCTGATTTTGGACGAGGCCACCAGCTCCGTCGACACCGAAACGGAACTGCGTGTGCGAGCGGCCCTGGAGCGCATGATCACCGGCCGCACCTCGGTCGTCATCGCGCACCGGCTATCCACGATTCAACGCGCCGACGCGATCCTGGTGATGCATAAAGGCCAACTGCGCGAGGCCGGCACGCACAACGAACTGCTGGCCCAGCGCGGCCTGTACTACAAGCTTTATCAACTGCAATATAAAGATCAGGAAGGCGTCGCGCAGCCCGTGCCTACACCCGACGTGGACCTGCTGCCGCAGACGTCCTAACGCCAGCCACTACACTGATCGTATCCGCGATGACTGACAGTCCGCTCATCTTCTTCTCCGCCGGTGAGGCTTCCGGCGATCATTACGGCGCAGAGTTGATCGCAAGCCTGCATGCGGTGCTGCCGGCTGCGCGCTTTACCGGCCTGGGTGGAACGGCCATGGAAGATGCCGGACAGCAGCGCGTCATCCGTGCAGAAGACGTCGCGGTCATGGGCATTACCGAAATCCTGCGGCACATTCCGCGCATTCTTCTCAGCTATCGCGCACTGGTGCGGTCCATCCGCGCTGCCCCACCTGCAGTTGCCGTGCTCATCGACTTCCCGGACGTAAACTTCCGCCTGGCAAAGCATCTGCGCCGGCTGGGTGTTCCGGTGCTGTGGTTCGTCAGCCCGCAGCTCTGGGCGTGGAAGCGCAATCGGCTCCGCTGGGTGCAGTCCCGCGTATCGCGCATGCTGACGATTTTTCCTTTCGAAGAAACGTTTTACCGCAACCGCGGCGTGGATGCGGAGTTCGTCGGCCACCCACTGGCCGAAGCGCCGTTACCAACTGTTTCGCGCGAACAATACGCGTTGGACGCGAAGACGCTACACCAGTACCAGTGGCTGCACTCCGACGGCATTCTGCACAGCAGCCCTCTACCCGCGTGGGCGAAGCAGGCGACCGCACGCGACATCCGTTATCCGCTGGACGCGGACAAGCTGTGGATCTCCCTGCTGCCCGGCAGCCGTCGCGGTGAAATCGCAGCCAACCTGGATGCGTTGGTTGACGCGGCAGTACTGCTCGGTGCGGCATACGAGTACCTCATTTCGGTCGCGCCCGGCCTGAGCGATGCCCAGTTGCGCGACATGCAGTACCGCGTCGGCGGCAGGCTTTCCGCAGCGAACCCGCCACGCATCACCTTCGTCCAAGACGCACGCGCAGCCCTGCTGCACAGCCACGCCGCCGTCATCGCCAGCGGCACGGCAACGGTGCAGGCGGCGGTGATCGGCACGCCCTTCGCCGCCGTCTACCGTGTGTCGAATACCACGTTTCGTTTCGCCAAACGCCTCATCCGCTACCCAGCGGAGATCGACGCCGAACCTGACGTGCACGGCAATCTACCCATCGTCATGCCCAATCTTATCGCCGGCCGCCGCGTGGTGCCGGAGCTGTTGCAGCAGCACTTTACAGCCACTGCCGTCGTCGAGGCGCTGCGGCCATTGCTGGAAGACAGCCCAGCCCGGCGAGCACAACTCGACGGCCTCGCAGAGGTGCGCGGCAAACTGCTGCACCCGTCCGGCACCCGCAGCATCGATCGCCTGCGCGATGCGGTTCTCGATGCGCTCAACAAGCCCGCTGCCCCGGCTTCATCCGACCACGCCGTATCTGCGTCTAACGATTGACGCTTTCACCGACGCCCACTCTTCCGCACGTTTGAGGATTGCATGCCAAGTTCTTCCCTGCCCGGTTCGATCCAATTTTCCACTACCCGGATAATCCGCCACACCGTCCTGCTCGCCGCGCTTCCCACTGCCCTTCTCGCCCAATCCAATCGGCAAAACCTGCAGGTCAACGGTTATGTGATCGATGCCGACCTGGACCCAACCGGCGGCAAACTTACCGCCACGGCGCAGGTATCCGTTACGGCCTTGGAAGACCTGTCGACCGCGACGTTTGAGTTGAACAATGGCCTGCGCATTACCAAGCTCACCGGCAACGACAAGCCGCTGGATTCCGAACGCAATGCGCGCAACTCCACCGTCATTGTCGCCCTGCCGACGGTCATGACCAAGGGTTCGACAGCTACCTTCAGCTTTACCTACAACGGCCTGCTGACCGGCAGCGACACCAGCCCGGTCGACGGCATCAAGATGGCCGCCATTGCCGACCCGATCTCGATGCTGCTGTACCCCGGCGCGTGGTTCCCGTTAGTGGGGTTGTATACCAACCGTTTCACCATGCAGTTGCATGCGACCGTGCCCAACGGTGAAACCGCCATCGCCAGCGGCTTTACCGGCAAGAAACCCGCACCCGGCAATCGCACGGAGTTCGACTTTAACTGGGCGAAGGCAGGCTTTCCCGGCACGCTTATTGCCGGCAAGTTCCTGCCGGCCGTCAAGGTTCCCGGCGCGAACAACGTAACCGTCTACGTGACCGATAAGCACAAGACCGGCGCAGCGGAATATGGTGCCGTGGCCGGGCGCCAGCAAGAGTTTTTTACCACCACCTTCGGCCAGCCGGAAGCAACGACGCTGAACGTGGTCGAGCTGCCGGAAGATTCCGTTTCCGCCTCATGGGCACCGGAAATTGCCGCCATCTCCGGCGCGCGCCTTGGCCAGGCCAACAGCTACCGCCTGCTGTCGAATACGGTGGCGCGGCAGTGGTGGGGCTCTGAAATCTCACCCGCGACGCTGGGCGATGCATGGATCACCAACGGCATGTCACGCTACGCGGAGCTGATGTACCTGGAAGATTCCGCCGGAAAAACTGCGTTTCAGAACACCATTCCCGATATCGAAGCGGGTGCGCTGTCATACGACACCGCACCACTTAGCACGCTGAATCGTACCGATCCGTTCTCTCCGCAATTCCAGTCGGAGACGCTGGAAAAGGGGGCGATGATCTTCCACATGCTGCGCCACCAGATGGGTGACGACAAATTCATCGCATTTCTGCGCGGCCTCTTGGGCCAGTACACCGACCAGCCAGTGACAGGCACTGAAGTTGCGGGAGTGATTCGTGCACAGGCACCGAATGTGAACACCGATGCCTTCTTCGCGCAGTGGATCGACGGCACCGGCGCACCCAGCTTCAACGACAAATTCACGGTGTACCGGCTGGGTGGCAATAAGGGCTTCCGTACCATCGGTGCCATTTCCCAGGATCTGGACCTGCTGCGGATGCCGGTCGATCTGCGCATCGAAACCGACGGCAAAACCGCGCAGCAGACGATCGACGTGAGCGGTACCGATTCCACCTACACCATCGAAACCTTTGGTCGGCCACGTAAGATCGTCATCGATCCGGACAACTGGGTGCTGAAAACGACGCCGGACCTGGCGGTAAAAGTTGCCGTACTGCGAGGCCAGCAACTGGTCGCGCAGGGCGACCTCATCGGTGCCCTGGCGGAGTACCAGAAAGCGCTCGACCAAAACAAGAATTCGTCGCTGGCCAATTACCGCATTGCCGAAATCTTCTTCACGCAGCGTAATTATCAATCCAGCGCGAACAGCTATCGTGATGCGCTGCGCGGCGACGACGACCCCAAATGGACTGAGGTCTGGAGCCACATCGGCATTGGCCGCATCTTCGACCTGACCGGCCAGCGTGACCGCGCGGTCAACGAATACCGTCTCGCCGTGCAGACCAACGACAACACTCAAGGAGCGATCAACGAAGCGCGCTCTCTGCTGCAAACGCCATACAAGAAGCCGGCCAGTAATTAGTTCAGAGTAAATAGAAGAAGAAAGTGGGACTGCGGCAGTCCACAAGCCAGGTTTCAAACCTAAGCGGTTTTAACCGACAAGATAGAAACGAGAGCTTTATTGATGTGGCTTTAGCCGCTGAGATGATCTTGCCGGTGGGTGAAACTAAACACTTTAAACGCACGCTGAACTCTCTCAACGTCTTAAGCTGCGAGTCCGAGACAGCAGATCGACCTTCATCGCATGTTTGTTTGTAGAGCCACTCTACGGCAGCGCGATGGCGTCTTCACGCACCGAAACCGCGAAGCCGACAGACCGCCAGAACACCTCAACCAACGATACGGTCCGCTGCGAGCTATGGGTTCCTGCGATGACGGACGCCTCTTCACCGCGCAAATCGACGCCGACGAATCGGTCGGCACGATAGGTGCACGAGGCCAGGTCGTTAACGCTGAGCACCTGCGTCGGAACACAAAGAATCGTCTTAGGTGGTGCCATGCGGTCGATCATGCTCAAAATTTCGAGCTTCGATTCCAGCTCGTCCGGCACGAAGTCAATCGCAAGATCGGCATCGCGGACCGCATCTTCTACTGTCGTCGCGACTTCAAGCGAACCCGGCATTCCCGCGATTTCAATTTCATCCAGCGCTGCCCGCAATTTCGACGGCAACACGTCTTCCAACATCACCCGATGGCCCGCGCGCACGGCCGCCGCTGCAAGCGATCGGCCCGCCTGTCCAGCGCCGATCAGCGCAAGGACGAGCGGGCCATTGTTGCCTTTTGTCTCGATCACTACGCGGTCTCGACCGTCTTTTCCAACGCAGTCAAAACGGCGCTGTAGCTCGGGTCGGCCTGCCGCACATGCTCCGCAACGCGGTCACGCTCTTCTGGCGTCAACTCAGGCAGGGTTGCCAGAATCCGGCGCAGCGTAACGGAAATATCGTCCACATAGTTCATCGTACGGATTGCTTCACCAGATAGCGGCATCGTCTTAAGACTCCTCTATGCCAGTGTAGACGATCCCGCGTGATGACGATTACGCCGTCACAACCGGTGCGTTTGCCTCGGCTTCCTGGCTCTCCATGGCCTCGGCGGGCCGGGGTGCCAGCGCCTCCTCGATCGGCTCGGGAACGTAGGCGTCGCGGTCGCATTGCTCTGTGATATGGCGAAGCTGCGTGGCGATATCGGGATGCAGCCACTCCGCGTTGTAGCGCCATGTCCAGTTGTTTTCCGGCACGGATGGCGTGTTCATGCGGCCGTCCGCGCCCAGGTGTAGCAGATCCTGAATGGGCAGCAGGCAGATCGCCGCGACCGAGCGCTCGGCCGCGCGAATCATTGCCCAGACCACGTCGTTGTCGTGCGCCAGCGGTCCCAGATACGTGAGCAGGTTGTTGCGGTCCAGTTCCGGTGCCTCACGCCACCAGCCGAGCGTGGTGTTGTTGTCGTGAGTGCCGGTGTACACAACCATGTTGGGCACGTACTTGTGCGGCAGGTGCAGGTGCGCGCCGCGCCCACTGAAGCCGAACTGCAGCACGCGCATGCCGGGCATCTCGTAGTCGGTGCGCAGCTTTTCTACCTTATCGGTGATAACGCCAAGGTCTTCCGCGATGAACGGCAGTGAACCGCCGAGCGCGGACTTCAGCCGGTCGAAGAGGGCATGACCGGGAGCTTCAATCCACTCGCCGTTCAGCGCCGTTTCTTCCGTCGCGGGAATGCGCCAATACGCTTCAAAGCCACGGAAGTGGTCGAGCCGCAGCAAATCGTACAGGTCGAGTTGGCGTTTGGCGCGCTCGACCCACCAGTCGAAGCCGTGCTGCTCCATGTAGCGCCAGCGATACAGCGGATTACCCCAGCGCTGACCGGTGGCTGAAAAATAATCTGGTGGAACGCCGCTCACCGCCGTGGGCTGGCCGGTTTCGTCCAGTTCGAACAGGTCGCGATTTGCCCACACGTCCGCAGAGTCGTAGCTGACGAAGATGGCCATATCGCCCATCACGCGGACATCGCGCGTGGTGCAATAATTGCGCAGCTCCGTCCACTGCTGCTGGAAGAGAAATTGCACCGCACTCTCGACCGCGAGTTCCTGCGCGTGCGTCTCGTCCCACACCGTGAGCGCCTCCGCATCGTGATCGGCCAGACTCTTCGGCCAGCCGCTCCAGTGCCGGTAGCCGTTCTCCTTGCGCAATACGGCGTAGCGGGCGTAGTCGGGCAGCCAGCAACAATTTTTATCCCGAAAGCTCTCGAAGCTCGCACGCTGGACGTCGTCCATGCCGGCCAGGAACGCAGCAGCGGCTTTTTCCACGAGCGGTAGTTTTTCTGCCGTGGCACGACCGAAGTCGACATTGCCCACGACACCGGCAAGACCGGTGATGTCCTTGCCCTCCAGCCAGCCGTCGCGCACCAGGAACTCCAGCGAAACAAGCAGCGGGCTACCCGCAAAGGCCGAAGTCGCGGAGTAGGGTGAATTGCCGTATCCCGTCGGGTTGAGCGGCAACACCTGCCAGATACGCTGCCTGGCCGAGACCAACCAGTCGACCATGGCGTACGCCGCCGGCCCAAAATCACCCACACCGCCATACGAAGGCAGAGACGTTACATGCAGCAGAACACCAGAGAGCCGTTCGGAAATCATCGTGATTCATCTGACGCAGAAACAGGGCCCAACGCAACCCGCACCCGGCGAAGAAATCGAACACAACGGCAAACGGGCCGGATTTCTCCGACCCGTTCCGATCTCGTGTGATCGTGATGTTACAGACCGATCGGCAGGCCTGGCGTCTTCGGTTTCTCGTACACGCGGATGATGCCCTTCTGCTTGTACTGGTCGAGCAGCGTGCCCATGTAGACGCCGAACAACTCGGCGCGCTTCTTCTCCACGAGTTGATCGCGCAGCGTAGTAAAGCCCTTTGCCATGTCTTCCGGCCCAGGTTCCTGCTTGTCCAGCACCTGCAGCACGGCACCGGCCTGGCCGCTGTTCAGACCACCGGTAATGCCGCCCTTGGGCAGGTCGAACGCGGCGCTCGCGGGGCCACTCATGGCACCCACCTGCGGAACATTCGCCGTACGGCCGACAAGGTCGCTGGTCTGCACCGGCACATTCAACTCGGCGGCAGCTTTGCGCAGGTCACCCGTTGCCTTGGCGCGCTGGGCAAGCTGAGTCAGGCGGCCCTGCAGCAACTGCGGTACCTGCTCAGCCTTGTAGTCCTCCAACACATGATCCTTCCACTGCGCAAATGATGGCGCGTGGGCCGGCTGCACATCGGTCGCCTGGAAGATGACATCTTCACCGGCACCCGCGGGTGCGACGGCGGGTGCAGCGCCAGGCTTGGCTGCGAAAGCCGACTGCAGGACCTGCGCGCTATCCGGCAGACCCGCAATGGGTCCGCTGGCCGAAATGGAATCGGTCGTGGTGACGTGCAGACCGTGATTCTCCGCAGCCTTTGCCAGACCGACTTTACCGGCTTCCGCCGCAAGCGACTGGGCAAAGCTCGTCAGCGCGCCGGATGCTTTCTGCTGCTCCAGAATCGGCCGAATCTCCGGTGCAACCTCGGCAAGTGGCTTGTCGTGCGCTTCATCCCGGGCTTCCGCATTCAAAATGTGGTAACCGAAATTCGTTTTCACCAGGTCAGACGTCTGGCCGGCCTTCAGGCCCATGGCGGCATCCTGGAACGGCTTCACCATCTGGCCGTTTGCCTTCACATAGCCAAGTTCACCGCCGCTGTCTTTCGATCCGGGATCGTCGGAGTTGGCTTTCGCCAGTGCGCCGAAATCGGCACCCTTGCGAATCTGATCGAGGAGACCCTGTGCTTTCGCCCTGGCGGCAGCGTCCGTCTTCGCATCCGCACCCTGCGGGCTTTTGATCAGGATGTGACGAACCTTTACCTGCTGATCGACGTGGTAGTCAGCCTTGTGCGCGTTATAGTACGCCTGCAGGTCGGCATCAGAGACCGGAGGACGTCCACCCGGCAGGTTCGATGCCTCCACTGGAACGTAGGCGATTTTGCGCGTTTCTGCGATGGCCTTGGCGTACTTCGCCTTGTTCTTATTGAAGTAGCTCTCCAGATCGCTGTCGATCGGATTGATCGCTTTCGCCACATCCGCGGCGGAGATCACCGCATAGTCGAACTTGATCTTCATCTCCTGCTGGCGAAGTTGCTCACGCACCGCGTTGTCGCCCACCGACGCATCCGCAGTGACGAATTGAACGAGACGGCGTGCGGTGAGGTCGTCGCGCAGCTTGCTCTCAAACTCCTCGGTCGAAGCGTAGCCGATCTGGGTCTGCACGATCTGCAGGTATTTCTCCTGGCCGACGAACTGGCCGCTTGGAAAGAATATCTGGCCGAGCTGCCCATGCTGCAGCTCCCACTTCACGTCGGCGTCGGTAGCGGACAGGCCAAGCCGCTCAGCCTCCTGCTTTTCGATCGCCCCGGCAAGCAGTATCTGTTGCGCCTGTGGCGCCATAAACTGCGCGAACTGCGCGGGATACCCCTGCCGCTGGGCCAGCGACTGCGACAGTGCGGCGACCTCCGTCGACTGAATGGACGTGTTCTCGCCAAACAGCTTGCCCCAGACGGTGGGCTGCTTGACCACGGCATACACGCCCTGCGGCGTGCCGGCAAGACCGTCATAAATGCCCGGTACAAAAGACACCACCATCGCAACGATCGCGACACCGATACCGGTAGCGATCACCGCCTTGGTGAAAGGATTTTCACTCTGCAAAAAACGAATCATGGGTGTGGTGGTCCGAGGAGCCCTTCAAAGATGTATGCGTCCACGGGTTAAACCCGCACGGCCCAGCTCATCGCTGTGACGGGCACGAAAGACACTGCCCACAGTATAGAGCCGGATACACCCGCGCTGAACTACATCGCCGCTTCCAGCACCAGCCGCTGCTCCAGCAGGTTCATCAACGAGCGTTCTTCGTCGCGCAGGGCATGCTCATGCTTCGCGATCTCCTTGTCGATCTCGTGCTTCGCCGCCGCCGGACTCATGCCGCCCATGTATGCCTCCAGCACCGCCGGATGCACGTAGCACTTGCGGCAGACAGAGGGCGTGTTGCCCAGCTGATCCGCCACCTGCTTGATCGCCGCAACAATGTTTTTCTTTGCCTGCGAGGCCGAGGTAAATGGATCGAATGCCTGCAACAACTGTGCGGCAAGCACCGTACCGGCCCAGGTACGGAAGTCTTTTGCGGTAAAGTGCTGGCCGGTGATTTCGCACAGATAGTCGTTCACATCGTCGGAATGGATGGTGTGGTGGTTGCCGTCATGGTCCAGAAACTGGAACAGCTCGTGGCCGGGAATTCCTTCGCACTGTTTGATAATGCGTGCCAGCCGCTTGTCATGCAGGCTGATCGTGTGCTCCACGCGGCTCTTGCCCTGGAAGTGGAACTTAATTTCAGAGCCGTGCACCGCAACGTGTTCATGCTCCATCGTGGTCAGGCCGTAGCTGTGGTTTTCCTTGGCGTATTCCGCGTTGCCCACGCGAATGTGGGTCGTTTCCATCAGGCTGATGATGGTCGCGAGCACCTTCGCACGCGGCAGGCCATGCAATGCAAGATCGCGCTTGACCTGTTCGCGGATAAGCGGCAACGCATCGGCAAAGTGCGTCATGCGTTCATACTTGTTTTCGTCGCGTACCTCGCGCCACTTCGGATGGTAGCGGCTCTGCTTACGACCGCGTGCGTCCCGTCCTGTTGCCTGTAGGTGGCCGTTGGCATGGGTGCTGATCCACACCTTGGTCCACGCCGGCGGAATGACCAGAGATTTGATCCGCGACAGAGTTTTCTCGTCTGCGACCGGCTTGCCGTCGGGTGAGCGGTAAGCAAATCCATTGCCATGCTTTTCGCGGGCGATCCCAGGCTTTACGTCGCTCACGTATCGCAGACCGGCCGCTCGAGCGGACTCCTGCGGTGCCACATGGACGTCCAGCGCTGCCGGCTCCGTCCGTTCCAATACACTGCTGTTCTTCATCGCTCTTTTGGATGCGCCAGGTGAAGCGGCAACAAGGCGAAACCGCCCCCGAACGGTCGAGGGCGGTTCGTGCAATCAAAGATTTACCGGCATAACTTCGCCGAACGACTGGCTAGTACGGTCCGTAAGGTGCACCGTAGGGTTCATACCCGCCACGATAGCCGTAGCCAGGTCCCGGCGGCAGGGGCCGATGAGCGCCCTGCGGTCCGGCAAAGTTGCCCAGCCGCTGCATCTCTGCCTCGCTGACCGTGACGACCGGCAGTGGAGAGGTCAGACGGAACTGCAGCAGCGCCTCCGCCGGAATATCGGCTTGGCCGCCGTGAGACGCAGCCGCCGTGCCTAGACCTGCCGCACCACCGACACCCGCACCGATCGCGGCACCCGCTCCACCACCGACCGCCGCGCCAAATAGCGCCCCGACCGCACCACCGATGATGGTGGAGTTTACCGAGCGTGCCGTTTTATCGTGGCCGTTCACACGGAAGGTATCGCTGATGATGGGAATCTGCCGGCCACCCAAACTAAGCGTGTCGAGCTGCAGCACAAGTTCGCCACGGCCCTTCAACACACCCGCGCCCTTTGCCTCCACGACAGTTCCCTGCACCTCTGCACCACGCGGAATCGCAATAAGGCCGCCGGCAAGAATGTCATTGTTGACGAGCGCCGTAAACTGCGATCCTGGTTGAGCATCGCCACTCGTGATCCAACGCGTGATGCGCACCGGTAACACCACACCCGATGGCACCACCACCTGCTGTCCACCAGGCTGCCCCTGCTGCGCATAGACATTCTGTGGGTAGCCGTTGGCTTGGGCCTGTTGCCGCTCCCAGTCGCGACGGTAGATACGACCACTGGGCTGGCCATTCTGCGGATAATACTGCGGTGGGTACTGGCCCTGCGGGGGATATTGATCACCCTGTGAATACTGGCCGTTTGATGGATAACCGTTTTGCGGATACTGTCCGTTTTGCGGATAC
>CBAAAH010000035.1:0-13380 GCA_964658865.1 uncultured Granulicella sp. | reverse complement strand
TTACCTGCCGCCTGAAGTGACTTTTACGTCGGCATCATGCCAACGTACGCAGACGCGGCCCGAAATGGGCCGATGAACCGAATCTTTGTGCACCTGTCGTAGAACGGGGCACCCCAGTCACCCTTCTTCAAGGGTTTACTACAAGTAGATTGCGCCGCACGTTCACCGCGCAGCATGTGTGCCCATGCCCTTTGCGACTCGATTCAGTTCCAGTGCCCTAGTTTCTCTTTGCGTTCTACTTGTTTGCACGTCGATCTGCCGTGCCCAGCAGTTTAGCCTGCAGGGGGTGCGCAGCCAGAACGGCCTGCAGGCCGGCACGTCCGCAACTGCGCAGGCGACCGGTTCCATTCTGAACGGCACCATCGACTTCAGCGAGCAGCCGGTCAATGCGCCAGCGGTGCGCTGGACAAAGATCGCCGCAGCGTTTCCATCGATTACGGTCAGCAGCTCCAGCAGCAACTACAGCGTGCTGATCGTGGAAGACCAGGGCTACGGCTACGGCCAGCCCGATCGCAACTCGTTCAAACAGACCACCTCCGGCACCTGCTTCAACTGCTACGTTGGCGTGCAGTTTCTGCCCACGCAGGTCGGCGCACTGCCCGCAACGCTTAGCCTGTCCACAAGCAGCGGCGCCGCACAGACTACGGCGCTTACCGGCATCGGCAGTCCCTCCACCGGGGTGCTCTTCAGCCCGGCGGTGGCCAATTTCGGATCCGTTGCGGTGGGCAGTTCCACCGTTGCCACGATGTTCGTGCTGACGAATGAAACTGCTATGGCGATCACGACCGGCATGCCAGCCCTCACCGGCGATTACGCCATGTCGACCGCCGTTACGGGTGGAACAACCTGCGGTGGAACGCTGGCGGTGGGCGAGAGCTGCGTGGTTGCGGTTCAATTTGCGCCCACGGCAACCGGCATCCGCACCGGCGCGGTTACCATCGCCACCAGTAGCGGTACCTCGGTCTCTGCCCTGAATGGCGTCGGCATCACCGGCAATGGCATCAGCTTCAGCCCGAATGCGCTGGTCTTTAACAACACTCCCGGCACGGAAAGCACCACGCAGATCATCACCGTGACCAACAGCGGAAGCACGTCTGCGACAGTGACGCCGCCCACGTCCAGCGACAACCATTTTGCTGCGGCCACCAACTGCGGCACGCTCGCCGCCGGTGCAACCTGCAACATTACCGTGACGTACACCCCGGCGCAGTCGCTCGCCTCGGGCCTGCTGATGGTCGGCATCACCACGACCACCAACGGCACCACGCAGACCGTCAACGACCAGCTTTCTCTCACCGCCAACTACACCCAGGAGAACGCCGGCATCCAGGTGGTGCCTGGAGAAAGCGCAGCCGTCCACTTTGGCGCACTTGCCACAGGCAGCGTGTCGGCAGTGCACGTGTTCCGCGTCAATAACGTGTCAACGAAGTCCGTCACCACGGTGACGCAGACACCACGCCAGTTCCCCATCGTTGCTTCCACGTGTGGAGCGCTCGCGCCGGGCACAAGCTGCATTCTTTCGCTGGTATATGCGCCGATTACCGATGGCGATGTGACAGGCACGCTCTTTGTACAGGCAACGGCGACCGATGGCAGTGGTACGCTTACCGGCCTGGGGTATGTTGAGGGCTACGGCCTGGCAACAAACCTGCTGGCCGTCAGCGGCAACTTTTCACCCGCTGGCGTGCTCGATTTTGGGCAGGTCGGCTCCGGCCAGAGCGCCACGCAGACCGTGACGCTGACGAACCAGAGCGGCGCGGCCGGCGCAACGTCACTCACCATCCGCCGTATTTCGGTTGCTTCGCCATATAGCTCCATCACCACTTGCGGCAATACCCTTGCGGTCAACGCCACCTGCACGGTCGACATCACCTACGCGCCCATCAATCAAATTGCTGCAGGCAGCACCAACAACCCAAGCCGGACCGACAACGCAGTTCTCACGGTTGAAAGCGACGCGGAAAACGCACCATTCCTTATCGACCTGGCGGGTACCGCAACCGCCGTGCAAACCGCGTCGCCGTCTAACACCGCGCCACTCTCGATCCTGTCACTCTCGCAGGGTGCCATCAGCTTTAACGACGTCACCACTGTCGGCACCGCGTCCGCCACCCAGACTGTAACTGTGTCCAACGCCGGCACTACCGTCATCCACATCACCGGCATGCTCACCTCGGCAGACTTCCAGGCGCAGAGTTATTGCGGCACCCTCTTTCCCGGCGCTACCTGCATCGTCAATTTGAACTTCACCCCGCAGTCTGCCGGCACCCACAGCAGCGCTCTCGAACTGCAGACGGACGCCGCCACTTCGCTGGAGTTCGTTTCCCTGCTAGGCACGGCAATTCCCGCAAATGCTTCCCTGCTGCCTAAGACTTTGGACTTCGGCAGCGTTCTGCTTGGCCGCACCGGTACGTTGTCCGCAATCTTCAGCAATACCGGCAGCACGGCGCTTACGCTGGGGGACATCATCACCACTGGCGACTACACCATCGGCGGATCCAGCACCTGTGCCACCGGCGGTACACTCGCCTCGGGGGCAACCTGCACCATCGCGGTCGTCTTCAACCCGTCGCAGGTCGGCACGCGCAACGGTGTTTTGTCCGTCAGCAGCAGCGCCACCAGCTTGGCTCTGCAGGTTTCCCTGACCGGCATTGGCGCACAGCCTCAGCTTACGGCCACGCCCAACGGCTTGGCCTTTGGCGACGTATTTACCGGCCAGTCGGCGCAGCTCTCGCTCACGCTGGCCAACACCAGCGCCACCGACGTGAACGCACTCGCCTTCAGCATCACGGGCGATTATGCCGCGACCAGCACCTGCGGGCCGAGCACCCTGCCAACCCAAGGTTCCTGCTCCATTACCGTCACATTTACGCCCACCGCTACCGGCACGCGGACCGGAACGTTGACCATTACCAGCAGCGACCCGTCCTCTCCGCTGAACATCCCGTTGACCGGCACCGGTGTGCCGGGTGGCACGTTTACGCTCACGACGAACGGCGTTACGACTGCATCGGCCACCCAGCCCGTGGCTGTTCCAGAGAGCTACACGCTGACAGTGACGCCTACCGGTGGCTTTACCGGCCTGGTTGCGCTCACCTGCATGCCGCAGGGTGCCTACGCCTACATTTCCTGCTCGATTACGCCGTCGACCGTCACGCTGGGCAACGGCACACAAACGTCCATTGCGACCATCACAACAGTGACCGGTGCGGCGGCAAGCACCAGCCTGAACTCCCCGTCACGCCCCTCGTCGGCAATGGCCATCGCCGCCTGCCTGCTTGCACCCGGCGTTCTGTTCGTGCGACGCCGGCGTGCGCTGCAACTGCTCGTCCTGCTGTGCAGTTTCGTGCTCACGGCGGTAACAGGTTGCGGCAGCGGTGTTGGCGACTTGCGCATCCGCTACGGCGCGCCGGGCAACTACCAGTTTGTCGTGACAGCCAGTTCCACCACCGGCGTTACCGTTTCGCAATCCGTCACCCTGAACCTGACGATCACCAATTAAGACCTGATTGCAGATAGGCTTGGCTGTCGAGACACCGTTCAACGGCGAAAGCCCATTCCGAAAGGGCCAACGCTTCTATTGTGGCGGCTTCACCGGGAACTTACGAAAGCGCAGCAACAATGCCTCGCCTGTTCGGCGAGGCATGTTGCTTGTGTCGATGCCCATGGCGACCTCAGGCGGGTACTGGCGCTCCCAGGGAAACCTGTTCCACGATCTCCAGGCCGAATCCCTGCAGTGCCGGCACGTGCGTTGGACGGTTGACCAGCAAACGGATTTTGCAAATGCCGAGGTCCGCGAGGATTTGCGATCCCACGCCTGTGTTTCGCAGTGTTTGCTGTGCATCTGCGCCGCGGCCTCGATGGATCAGCAGCCGTGGCGGATGCACCGTGCGATCGACACTGAAGCCCGGGCTGCCATTATGCAAATAAATCAGCGCGCCGTTGCCGGCAGTTGCAATAGCGCGCATGGCGGCTTCCACGCTGTTGCGGCAGTCGCCACCGTCATGCTGGAAGACGCCGCCGGCCAGGCAATGGGTATGCACCCGCACCAGCACCGGACCCGCATTACCCGTTGCTACATCGCCTTTCACCAGCGCCAGGTGGCTCGCACCCTCTTCCACATCGCTCTCATAGGCGATCATGCGGAACTCGCCCCATGGTGTGTCCAACGCCGTTTCGGCGACGCGGTGCAGGTACTGCTCGGTTTGCAAGCGATAGCGAATCAGCTCGGCTACCGTCAGCATCGCCATGTCATGTGTTTTGCAGAACTCGACCAGATCCGGCACCCGTGCCATCGATCCGTCGTCGTTCATGATCTCGCAGATCACACCAGCCGGAATCAGTCCGGCCATGCGCGCCAGATCGACCGAAGCCTCCGTCTGCCCCGCCCGCACCAAAACGCCGCCCTTGCGCGCGCGTAGCGGAAACACGTGGCCGGGGCGGGCCAGGTCTGCAGCGGAACTTCCCGGTCGCACCGCCGTTAGGATGGTGTGCGCGCGGTCCGCGGCGGAAATGCCGGTCGTCACACCCTCGCGCGCCTCGATCGACTCGGTAAACGCCGTGCCGAAGCGTGAGGTGTTTTCTGTCGCCATAGGCGGCAGCCGCAGGTAGTCGGCGCGCTCTTCCGTCAGCGTCAGGCACACAAGCCCGCGGCCAAACTTTGCCATGAAGTTGATCGCCTCCGGTGTCACATGCTCGGCGGCGATGGTGAGGTCGCCTTCATTCTCGCGATCCTCGTCGTCCACCACCACGATCATGTGGCCCGAGGCAAACTGCCGCAGCGCCTCCGGCACATCCACAAACGGTGCAATCGCCATGCCTTCACCTCTACGCAACCAGTGTCTCAAAGCAGTAAAGCCGCTCTCGGTCGGAGCGGTTTACTGTGCGTACGACTCAAAACCGCGGCATCGCTATTCTTAGAGCGTCGACTCAATCTCAAAGCCCCAAGCCTCAAGCAACGACTCCGGAATGTACTTTGAATTTTTGTTGCGCCGTGCCCATTCGCGCAGCCGCGTCGACCGGATGTACTGGTCGGGTGTCAGCTTGTATTCCTTGACCACCTGCTCAAACGACGTGATGGTCGGCACCACCGGCCCAATCGGCTCGGGCTTGCCCCAGTTCGGATTTCCGCGACGCTTCGCCATGCTGTTCTCCTTCGGGTAACGCTCCACACTGCGGGCACGTGCAACACTGCCCAGAAACTAGAGCAAAACAACATCTTAGTTTACCCCGGTTTGGCAAAAAGCCGTTAATCGACGCGCTCACCCCGCTGTAACTGGTCCACCGCACGCGCCGCGCGTTCCCGCAGCGTTTCCCGGTCTTCCGCCGCCTTTTTGCGCAGGGTCGCGTAGGGCATGCGCATGCGCTGGTTGGTGCCGAGCGTATCGGCGTGCCGCTCGAGAAACGTCCAGTACAGCGCGGTGAACGGGCACGATCCCGGACCGGTGCTCTTCTTCGGATTCAGCGCGCACTTTCCGCAGTAATCGCTCATGCGATCGATGTAGGCCGCGCCGCTCACGTACGGTTTGGTTGCTGTCAGGCCTCCGTCGGCAAAGGTCGCCATGCCGAGCACGTTCGACTCCACGACCCAGTCGTAGGCGTCCACATACGCCACCCAGAACCAGTCGGTCAGTTCCCTGGGTGAAAATCCGCACAACGTTGCCAGGTTTGAAAGCACCATGAGTCGCAGAATGTGGTGCGACCAGCCCTGCTGCATGACCTGCCCGGCCGCCGTGTCCAGGCAGAACATGCCCGACGGCACACCCCAGTACGCCGGCGGCAGCGGCAGGTGCGCGTCCAATGCCGACGGGACCGCGGGCAGATCGGGAGCAGCTTTGTTGCGTTCCTTGACCAGCAGGCGGCTGTACTCATTCGCATGCGAATTTGTGGGCGGATCGGGAGACTGCGGTACGGTGCGATAGCCGTCGGTGGCTACGTGCATGTGCCGCATAAATTCCCGCCAGCCGATGATCTGGCGGATGAAGCCTTCCGCGCTCGCCAGCGGAACGGTCATGCCGTCATACGCGGCGGCAACGTCGGCCACCACCTCGCGCGGCAGCAGGCGGCTCACGTTCATCAACGCCGAAATGGCAGAGTGAAACAGCATGGGCTCCCGCACGCTCATCGCGTCCTCAAACGGGCCGAAGTGCGGCAGCAACTCTTGCAAGGCGAACTGCCAAAATGTCGCGCAATCCTCTGCGGTGCATGGCAGGTCAAAGCCCTCGAACGTCCCGATACTCTCGATGCCGTTGCCGCTCAGCCAGTCGATCAACTCCAGCGTAATGGCATCGGGCAGGAAGGTTGGGCGCTTCGGCACCGGCACCTCGCCCCGATACGGATTGCGGTTGTCCTGATCGAAGCTCAGCTTGCCGCCGACGAACTTGCCCGTGCCGCTCATCAGCAGTCCGGTCTTCTTGCGCATGTGCCGGTAGAACGTCTCCATCAAATACTGACGGCCGCTGCGGCCCGGCGTCTTGGTCCCGAACACCGCCTGCCAATCGCCGTCGGTTGAAATCCACGCGTCATCCTCGACCATCTGCAGCCGCAAACCTTTAGCGACCGCCTGCTCCAGATCTTTCCGCAACTCGCGCTCTGCAGGCTTTGCGGTCTGGATCACCTCCAGCCCAAGCTCCTGCTGAACCGCCAACAACTGGTCGCCGTAGCTTTCCGGCGCGTTGCGATACGCAACCATCACGCCGCGCGCCTGCTGCTCCAGCGCGAAGTGCCGCATGTTACTCAGCACGACAAGCACTTTTTTCTTATGGTACGGGCGGTTGCGCCCCTTGGCATGCGACTCGATCAGGATCAGGCCCGCATCCTGCGGCGGCAACATTGCGAGCGGACCGATGCGGTCGTTCAGCCGGTCATACGGCACGAAAACCCAGGTGCGCCCACGTGCCTGCTCCGGTGTCGGCCACGTCGCGCGCATATCATGCAAAAATCCCATAGTTAGACGATAGAGCGCCAGCACGCCATTGCCCCGGCAGTCTTAACTCCTCGCAGGTCTTTTTGTCATCCCGTAACGCAGTGAAGGGATCTGCTGTTCGACAGGCAACAAAGCCGGCGAAAAGCAGATCCCTTCCGCTACGCTGCGGGATGATCAAAGTGATGGCTACATGAGCGAAGCTGCGAGCCTGGTGTACTTGTCTACCGCTTCATGCAGTTCAGTTTTGAGCACTTTCTCCGCCTCGGTGTGCGCCACATGAATGGTCCCTGGGCCGAGCAACAGAGGTTCGCCCCAGTTGGTCAGCGACGAAATGTCCGTGGCATACTTCGCAATCATCGTCGGCCAACCGTCGATCCGCTTCATGCGCACGGCTGCCAAGTCGAGCGAGTAGTTGACCTGTACCCGTCCCGCAGCAACGCGATCGACAATGGCCTTCACTTCTGCGGAATGACCCACGGTGCGGATCAGCACCTGCGCCTCTGCCGCGTCAGGACTGACGTTGGGCGCCCTGCCGCCGCTCAGCAGGCCAACATTCAACGTGGAGGGGCCGATCTCCGGATCAACCGGCAGCTCAGTTTTCAGCAGGTCATGCAGCACGGCAATCAGCTTTTCCGTTGCACTTTCACCCAGCTCCGGGTAAGCGGAGTGCGCCATCTTGCCGCTTGCCGTCAGCACCACGCGCAGCGCGCCTTTGGTGGCCAGTGCAAGCATGTTCTCGGTCGGTTCACCGTTGATCAGGAACTTCGATCCATGACCATCTATATTTGCAACTTTTGCACCTGCGGAATCGCGCTCTTCGCCGACGACATACAGCAGCCCAACAGGCGTACCGTTGGCATAGAGCTTTTCCGCCGCACAAACCTGCGACGCTAGAATGCCCTTGGCATCGCACGAGCCGCGGCCGTATACATAGGTGTCGTCCTCGCTGGAGCCGAAGTACGGCGGTACCGTATCGAAATGCGTGGAGAGGGTGACCGTCGGCGAGGTTCCCGGCATGCGCGCATACACGTTAAACCGGTCGCCCTTGTCCGGCACGCCGGGGTCGGTTTGCTTGACCGGTTGACGTTCGACGTCGTAGCCGAGGCTGGTTAAATACTCCGCCAGAAACACGGCACAACGGCCTTCGTTATAGGTCGTCGACTCAATATCCACCAGCCGGCGGGTCAGTTCAATCGGATCGAGGGGCATGCCCTAAGTCTAACCCGGCGACCTGACGCGCGAACCAAACATGCGCCCTCACAAAGTGTGAGGATGCGACGTAAAATGGTGCATCCCGCGACCGCGGCAGCAAAGGAACGTGGAATGCCAAGCCAGACTGCAATCGAAGCCAACACGTTTGCCGAACAGGCACTCAGCAGCCCATACGCCCTTGCTGCCGTGCTGGACCACACGCTGCTGAAGCCCGAAGCCACGCGCGAGCAGGTGCTGAAGCTATGCACGGAAGCGGCGGAGTTCCGCTTCGCCTGCGCCATGGTCAACCCGTGTTGGGTGTCGCTTGCGGTCGAGGCGCTTGCCGGCACAGACATTCCCGTGGGCGTGGTGATCGGCTTTCCCCTCGGCGCAAACCTGACGGCGACCAAGCTGGACGAGATGGACAGCGTCCTCACTGCCGGCGCGCACGACATCGACATGGTGCTGAACATCGGGTTTTTGAAGTCCGGCATGGACAAGGAAGTAGCGAGCGAAATCAAACAGCTCGCCCTCGTCGCCCATGGCAGCGATCGCATTCTGAAAGTGATTCTGGAAACCGCGCTGCTGACCGAGGAAGAACAGCGTCGTGCCTCGCACCTAGCTGTCGATGCCGGGGCGGACTTCATCAAAACCAGCACCGGCTTTTCCACCGGTGGCGCGACTGTTGCAGAGATCACCCTCATGCGATCCATCGCCGGCACAGGCTGCGGCGTCAAGGCTTCCGGCGGTATCCGCTCGCTGGGCGATACGGTGGCCATGCTCAACGCGGGCGCAAACCGCGTGGGTACGAGTGCCTCCGTGCGCATCGTGCAGGAATTAACCGGCCTGGCGCTCCCTCCGACCGCCGCGGCAGGCTATTAACAGCGTCCACTTGGATACACCGCTTCAACCCGGCGAACTCATCGTCACCAGCGATGCGCAACCCTCGCATGCTTCGGAGGTCCATGCACCAAACATGCTGGAGTTCGAAGGTGACTATCGACCCGCAACGGGCTTTCGTGAGATGGCGCGCGCGCCTCGTGTGTCGATTCCAAGCGCGGCCACGGCCACGCCACATGTGGATTTCCTGTTGCGGCTGGCCGATGCGCTGAATAACACGCTTGACCTGCAGACCCTGATGTTGCGCGTGGCAGAGCTCGTCCGCGCCGTCGTGCATTACCGCATCTTCGCCATCCTGCTCATCAACGACCGCACGCAGGAGCTGTGGATGCGCTTTCAGATCGGCCACGATCCGTCCGTCGAGCGCGCACGCATCAAGCTGGGCCGCGGTATCGTCGGCTTGGCCGCTTCCACACGCCGCGCCGTGCTCGTCGACGACGTCACGCAGGTGCCCAACTACATCAACGCCAACCCCGATGTGCGCTCAGAACTCGCCGTTCCGCTCATCATCAAGAATCGCGTCATCGGTGTCATCGACCTTGAGAGCGAACAGGTCGCCGCGTTCACGCAGGACCAGCAACGGCTACTCGAACTCGTCGCGTCGCGCATGGCCGTGGCGGTAGAAAATGCACGGCTCTACACCCGCGTCTCGCGCCAGGCGCAGACGCTGACCGTACTTAATGAGATCAGCAAAGAGATCACCAGCATCCTCGACCTGGATGATCTGCTGGAACGCATCGGCACCCTTCTGCGTCGCGTCGTGGATTTTCAAATGTTCACGATCCTGCTCTGGTCCGACCGCACGCAGCAGTTTGAGCATCGCTTCAGCACGCGCTTCGGTGAACGCGTGCGGCGGGAACGCGGAGCGGTCTACGGCGTTGGTCTCATCGGCTCGGCGGCACAACTTCGCCAACCCGTGCTCGCGCCCGATGTGCGCAAAGATCCTCGTTATATCGCGGTAAATTCCGACGTGCGCAGCGAACTTGCCGTGCCACTGCTGTACAAGGGCCGTGTGACGGGCGTACTGGACCTGGAGCACACCCGCGTCAACTACTACAACGAAGATCACCAGCGCACACTGACCACGCTTGCCGGCCAGATCGCCATCGCCATCGCGAACGCCCGGCTTTACGAGCGCATCTTCGAAGAGGAACAGCGTCTGGAACGCGACCTGGACATGGCGCGCGAGGTGCAGCTTCGCCTGTTGCCGGCGTCACCCGCGCCCATGCCGCACGCGGAGTTCGCCACGCGCTTTTTACCCGCGCGGTCCATTGGCGGAGATGTGTACGACTTCATCGATTATGGCAACGGCCGCATTGCCATCGCGCTGGGGGACGTGAGCGGTAAGGCTGCTCCGGCCGCGCTGTACGCCGCGCTGGTCACCGGTATTTTGCGATCGCTGGCCGCGCGCCGGCTTGCACCGGCAGCGATGCTGGCGGAGTTGAACAACCAGTTGCAGGAACGCCGCCTCGACGGCCAGTACGTCACCATGCTGTTTGCCGTGTGGGACGACAGCGCGCGCACGCTGCAGATTGCCAACGCCGGCAGCGTACAACCCATGATTGTGACGGAACGCACTGTGGCGGGGGAGCCCATTTTCGGCCTGCACGCCAGCAGCACTTCCCTGCACCGCAGACAGGTACACGAGATCAAGGCAGAAGGCTTCCCGCTCGGTCTTTTTCCTGGAGCTACATACGAAGATTACACACTGCAAACCGCACCCGGCGATTTGCTCGTTTTCTTCTCCGACGGCATTGCCGACGCGCAAAACCACACGCACGAAATGTTCGGCACAGAGGGTTTGTGCCGTGTGTTGCAGCAGCATGAGACCCCGACTGCCGAGTCTGCCGTCACCATCATCCTAGGCGAGGTGGAACGTTTTCAGGCGGGAACGGATCACTTCGACGACGAAACACTCGTCATTCTGCGGGTGCTGTAGGATCGGCGCGTAGGTTACGATGAGCGCATGCCGACATCCCTGGTGCGCTCTCTCGTTCTCTTCACCGCATTGCTTGTCGTGACCGCACCTGCGCTCACGCAGAAACCTGGGGCCCTGGAAGATTGGCGCAGGCAGCGCGCCGTGAGCCTCACGACACCGGACGGCTGGTTTTCTCTGGTGGGCCTGGAGTGGCTGCAGGACGGCAAAACTACCGTAGGTTCCGCGCCTGACAACAAGGTTCGCGTGCAGCACGCACCGGCGCACCTGGCAGCCTTTACGCAGCAGGATGGCGTGGTGCGCGTCGACATTGCACCCCGGCAAAACGGAGTTCTGCTGAACGGCCAGCCGGCGACCGCAGCCACCTTGAAGACCGACAATCCCGGAGCGGAGTCCGTTGCGCTGACCGCTGGGCCCGTGCGCATCACGGTCATCCGGCGCGGCGACCGGTCGTACCTGCGCATCAAGGACGCTCAGGCGCCGGGTCTGCTCGCCTTCCATGGCCTGCACTGGTATGCGCCCAATCCGCACCTGCGTGTCACGGCGACGTGGGTGCCAACGCCCGGACACGCACCGTTGCATATCCAGAATGTTCTGGGCCAAGTGACCGATGAACCGACGCCCGGATATGCGGAGTTCACCATCGAGGGCAAGACCGTTCGCCTGCTGCCCGTGGTCGAAGGCGATGCGCTCTTCTTCGACTTTCGCGACGGCACCAGCCGCACCACCACCTACGGCAGCGGCCGTTTTCTCGTGACAGCACGACCCAGCAACGGCATCGACAAGCCCGGTACCGTCACGCTTGACTTCAACTACGCCTATAACCCGCCGTGCGCGTATAGCGCCTTTGCCACCTGCCCCCTGCCCACAGCGGAGAACCGCCTGCAGGTCAGCATTCCCGCCGGTGAACAGCGTTACCACGAGTAAAAGCAATGCTGCGTTATCCTGAACAGGATGTCCCAGACTGAAGTCGTTTCTCCCGCACGCACCGTTCGTGGCAGCGTTCTGCTTCCCGGCGACAAGAGCATTTCGCACCGTTACGCCATGCTCGCCGGCCTGGCGAAAGGCACCTCGCGCCTGACCAACTTTTCCACCGGTGCTGACCCGCACAGCTCACTCGCCTGCATGGCGCAGCTCGGCGCGACGGTGACGAAAGACGGTGGCACAATCGTCGTCGAGGGGGTTGGCGGCAGCTTTCATCAACCTGTCGACGACCTGGACTGCGGCAACTCCGGATCGACCATGCGGATGCTCGCCGGCCTGGTCGCACCACACGCAGGAACATTCACGTTTGTGGGCGATGCCTCGCTGACCAAGCGGCCCATGGAGCGCATTCGCGGACCGCTGCAACAGATGGGCGCACGCATCGATCTAACCGATGGCCACGCGCCCATGACCGTGTGCGGCGGACCGCTGCAGGCACTCACGTTCGACTCACCGATTGCCAGCGCACAGGTGAAAACGGCGGTCCTGTTCGCCGGTCTGCAGGCGAATGGCATCACATCGATGAAAGAGGCGGTGCGCACGCGCGACCACTCCGAGCACGCCCTGCGCGCCTTTGGAGCGGAACTGGACCGCGACCGTGACGGCATCCGCATCGCCGGCGGCCAGCAACTCACGGCCGTCGACGCGACAGTTCCTGGAGACCTGAGCTCCGCCGCCTTTTTTCTCTGCGCAGCCGCGCTCTTCCCCGATTCGCAGATCGTCTTCGACGGCCTGGGTATGAATCCGTCGCGCGCCGCCCTGCTGGATGTCATGGTCGCCCTCGGCCTGAAGGTGCAGGTGCTGAACCTGGAAGAAAAGCACGGCGAGCTGACGGGCACCGTGCAAGCCAACGGTACGACCACCCTCAAAGGTGCGGAGATTAGCGGCGCGCTCACCGCCGCACTCATCGACGAACTGCCTGTGCTCGCAGCCATCGCACCTTACACGCGTGACGGTATCGTCATCCGCGATGCCAGGGAGCTGCGCGTCAAGGAGTCCGACCGCATCGCGCTGGTCGTGCAGAATCTGCGCAACATGGGCGCCGACGTCACCGAACATGAGGATGGCATGGTAATCCCCGGCGGCCAGACGCTGCACGGCGGCGTCATCGATTCCGCCGACGACCACCGCATCGCCATGGCCTTTTCGATTGCCGCCCTGCGCGCGACCGGGGACACCATGATTCAGGGGGCAGAGGCTGCGGCCGTCAGCTTTCCGGAGTTCTTCACCCTGCTCCGCCACATCTCCGAAGCCTGACGAGCCAGGGCGTAACCATGTCTCAGAACTGAGACATGGTTTGCGCCCTGACTAGTGCGCCTTCACCATCTCCTCCACCAACTGGTGCAGCCCCGTGCCGTTCGCCTGACGCGTATAGAACATGTGGCCACCGGGAAACTCGTGCACGTCCACCTGTTTCTGCAGGGTTATCGGCATTTGACTGGTT
>CBAAAH010000034.1:0-13478 GCA_964658865.1 uncultured Granulicella sp. | reverse complement strand
GCTGCCATGCCCATGCTTGGCTTTTTTAAGAAGTTCCGCCCAGAATTTGAACAGTATCTCGAAGGCAAGCGCACTGCGAAGCACTTCATCACCACCGACGAACTCGTCGGTGCGGCGCACTAATCGAGGAGTCCGATGCCAGACGTAACCTTTACCGTAGACGGCCAGACCCTTACCGCACCGGCGGGCACATTGCTGATTGATGCGTGCAAGGCACAGGGCGTTCAGATTCCCGCGTTTTGCTATTACCCGGGACTCTCGCTGCAGGCGGCGTGCCGCATGTGCGTGGTGCGCATTGAAAAAATGCCCAAGCTGCAGACCGCCTGCACGACCCCGGTTGCGGAAGGTATGGTGGTTTTTAGCGAGACGCCTGAAATCGCGCAGGCACGCAAGTCCACACTTGAGTTGTTGCTTGGGAACCACCCGCTGGACTGCCCGGTGTGCGATGCCGGCGGCCAGTGCGAACTGCAGGACATGACGTTCAAGTACGGCGCGGCTTCGTCTTTTTATAGCGAGCCGAAAAATCATCGCGAAGAGCAGAAATGGTCGCCGACCGTCTACTTCGATCGACCGCGCTGCATCCTGTGCTATCGCTGCGTGCGCATGTGCGGCGAAGGCATGGACGTGTACGCGCTCGGCATTCAGAACCGCGGCTCCTCTGCCGTCATTGCGCCGAACATTCCCGCAACGCAGAGTGAGGATGGACTGGCTCACCTGGACTGTGAGGAGTGCGGCATGTGCATCGATGTCTGTCCCGTGGGTGCGCTGACCAGCGATACCTATCGCTACAAGACGCGGCCATGGGAAATGAACCACGTCGCCACCGTCTGCACCCACTGCGGCGACGGTTGCAAGACGACGCTCGGCGTTCGCGCAACGACCGACGGTGCCGAGATTGTGCGCGGCGATAACCGCGACAAGAGCGGCATCAACGGCGATTTTCTCTGCAACAAAGGCCGCTATGGCTTCGACTTTGCCAACCGCGAAGACCGCATCACCGAGCCGATGCTGAAGCAGGCGGATGGCAGCTTCAAGGCCGTCACCTGGGACGAGGCGCTTGTCTTCACCGGTACGCGTCTACGCGAGATTCGCGACGCCCGAGGCGGCCAGTCCATCGGCGTTTTGGGCGGCAATCGCCTGACGAACGAGGAAGCCTACCTACTGCAGAAGTTTGCGCGCTCGGTCCTCGGCACCAATAACATCGACCACCACCGCACGGCAGACTTCGTCACATTCGCCGCATCTCTCCGTGGCCATCGCGACCGTTGTGCCTCGCAGCGTGACAACGAAACGGCAAAAGCAATTCTGCTCATCGGCGGCGACCCGACCAACGAAGCACCACTCACCGCGTGGAACCTGCGCACGAATGTCCGCCTGAACCGTGCGAAGCTTTACATTGCAAACCACACGCGCAACAAGTTGCACCGGCAGGCAAAGGCCTTCCTCGAAGTTGCACCCTACGGCTACGGCGCACTGGCTGGTTATTTTGCTGGGGATAATTCGATCGCCGAAGCTGCATCGACCGATATGGTAAAGCTCGCCGGCTTTCGCGAGGCAATTCATTCAGAACCGGAATTGCTGATCCTGATCGGCTCCGAACTACGCAGCGGCGACCTTCGCCGGCTCATCGAGTTCGGACTGACGCTACCGAACGCAAAGTTCGCCTTGCTGGGCGACTACGTGAACGCCCATGGCGCGGCCGACATGGGACTGCTTCCCGACCTGTTGCCGGGTTATGTACCCGTGGTTGCAAACCACGACTACGCCGCCGAGTACGGAGAGCTTTTCCCGACACAACCCGGCCTGAACCTGCTGCAGATGTTCGATGCAGCCCAAACCGGCGATCTGGCGGCACTGTACATCGTGAATGCCAACCCGATCTGCCGCTTTTCCATCGATCCTGCGTCGCTCAGGAATACCTTCATCGTCGCGCACGAGATGTTCCTGACCGAGACAGCACAGCTTGCCGACGTAATCCTACCGGCGGCCAACCTATACGAAAAGTCCGGTTCGGTCGTGAACAGCTACGGCGATCTGCAGTTGGTCAAAAAGGCCGCAGACCGCGCAGGCGTGCGTACGGATCTGGAACTCATCGTTCGCGTCGCAGACCGCATGGGTGCCGACATCCGCAAGCTCGTCCCCTTTGGGAAGCGCACGCAATCCAACGGCATTCGTGCCGACCTGGGACAGACGCGGGGCGTACAGTCCGGTGAAGCCGACCGGCATGCGGTATGGCTGACAGCGAATAACCTGGAACCAAAGCTGTCCCCGTTCGATCCCTTTGCAGTTTTAGATGAGATTCAGCGGCTGGTTCCGGGCTACGACCTACTGCGGCTCCAATTGCTGAGCGGCAACGACCAGCACCTTTCGCCGGATGCCCCTGCCGACCTCATCCAGATCGACACGGAGCGTCGCGATCTGGTGCTTCCGGCGGACGATACGCTATTCACCAGTGGCACTCTCGGTCGCTACTCGCCCAAACTGGTGGAGCTGCAGCACAAGTACACGCACGAGCCTGTCGGCATCCCCGCAGACTGATCTGGATGCACGTATTCCTCGCCGTACCCACATGCGGCGAGGTTTCCTGTTCGAACGCAAAGCAATGAGCGACGGAACCGGTTAGACTACGGCCATACCCCGAGGACAGAAAGACCCGATGCATCTCTCCGACACCCAGATTTTCTTTCTCCTCACCATTCTAAAAATCGTGGTGGTGCTGGTCATTACGCTGACCGCGGTCGCCTACACGGTGCTGCTGGAGCGAAAGCTGATCGGCCTGATGCAGAACCGCTGGGGTCCCAGCCGCACCGGCCCATTCGGCTTGCTGCAGCCGCTGGCCGACGGCATTAAGTTGTTTCTCAAAGAAGACCTGATGCCACTCGCCGTGGAGCGACCGCTGTTCGTCATCGCTCCCATGATTGCGCTTGCCTGCGCCCTGGTGTCCATTGCAGTGGTGCCCTTCGGTTCGCTGACGGTGTATTACGGCGTCGACCTGTTTGAGATCTCCGACGTAAACGTCGGCCTACTCGTCATCCTCGGCATCACGTCTATCGGGGTGTACGGCATCGCCTTATCCGGCTGGTCGTCGAATAATAAGTATTCCCTTCTCGGCTCGCTGCGTGCCTCCGCACAAATCGTCAGCTACGAACTCGCGCTTGGCCTGTCGCTGGTCGGCGTTGTACTGCGCGCCCAGTCGCTGCGTCTGCGCGACATCGTGAACAGCCAATCCGCACACGGCCTGCTCTCGTGGAATATCCTCGGTGGCCCTGTGCGGCAACACACCGCCCACGGGACGATATGGGCAATCTCCGGCGGCTTCCAATTGCTCGGCTTTTTTATTTACCTGATGGCGGCCTACGCCGAGACCAACCGTGCACCGTTCGACCTGCCGGAAGCCGAGTCGGAACTCGTCGCCGGATATCATACCGAATATTCCTCCATGAAATTTGCAATGTTCTTCATGGCCGAGTACGCCAACATGATTACTGTCGCCTGCGTCGCCACGCTTATGTTTTTTGGCGGCGCCTCCAGCCCATTCGGTCACCTGTTTCCTTATATCGGCTCGCACACGGCTCAGGTAATCGAGATGGCGCTGCTCCCGATCTTCTGGTTTGTGGTCAAGATCTTCGCCTTCATTTTCCTCTACATCTGGGTTCGCTCCACGCTGCCGCGCTTCCGCTACGACCAACTGATGAGCTTTGGCTGGAAATTCCTCATGCCGATGGCGATGCTCAACATTCTGATCACCAGCCTCGTCCTCGCGTTCCACGGGTAACCATCGCGTTACAATCGGGCATAGCCCATCAACCCAGCTTTATCGATCGAAGGTCTGTCGGAACGATGCAACTAGCCCTTTTCCTCATCTTTGGCATGCTGTGCGTGGCCGGAGCGCTGAATCTGCTGTTTCAACGGCACCCGATCAACTCGGCGCTGTCGCTTGTTGTGGTCATGATGTCGCTCGCCGTCATCTATTGGACGCTGGGTGCGGAGTTTCTTGCGGCCGCACAGGTGATCGTCTACTCCGGTGCCATCATGGTGCTGTTTACCTTTGTGATCATGCTGTTGAACGCCGGGGAAGAAGTTCGCACACGCGGATCAAAAGCGGCGTACTTCGCTGGCATTCCGGGTGTGGTTGGTGTGTTCGCACTGCTTACCTACATCTTTTTGCGTGAGAAGCAGGCCCTGGGTTACGCCAACTTGGGTGGCAACCTGAATAATGACGTCTCAAACATCGCTGCTATCAGCCGCGTGCTGTTCACTGATTTGCTTCTGCCCTTTGAGGTCACGTCCATCCTGATCCTAGTTGCAATCCTTGGTGCCGTTGTGCTCGCACGGAAGGAGAACTAGCCCATATGGTTCCGGTCGCATACTACCTAATTCTTGCTGCAATCTTATTTTCCATCGGCATCGGTGCCTTCCTCATCAAGCGCAACATCATCACCGTCTTCATGTCGATTGAACTGATGCTGAACGCAGTCAACCTGACTTTCGTCGCGTTTGCCCATATGCGCCACGCCGTGCAGGGTCAGATTTTCGTCTTTTTCGTCATGGTCGTCGCCGCCGCAGAGGCTGCCGTCGGTCTCGCCATCATCATCAGTGTCTTCCGCTCGCGGCAAACGCTGGATATCGATCAGATCAACCTGATGAAGAACTAGGCCCATCGAGATCATGCCCGAACATCTGCTCTGGTTCATTCCGCTGCTTCCCTTCACCGGCTTCGTATTGAACGGCCTGATTGGCCGTCGCTTGCCGCGCGTCGGTGTTGCCGCGATCGCCCTGCTGTTTACGGCGCTCCCCGCGGCGCTGGTCGTCTGGCTCTGGTCGTACATGCTGCGGACGGGAACCCTCGCCGTTACCGCAAACTCCCGTCCATGGATTGCGGTCACCGGTTTTGACGTCCGTTTCGCCCTCACCGTCGACCACCTCACACTGCTGATACTCAGCGTTATCACAGGCGTCGGCTTCCTGATCCATCTTTACTCCATCGGCTACATGGCACATGAAGAAGGTTACTGGCGCTTTTTCGCCTATCTGAATCTATTCATGTTCTTCATGCTGGTGCTGGTGCTGGCGCAGAACTTCCTTCTGCTATTCGTTGGCTGGGAGGGTGTGGGCTTGGCGTCGTACCTGCTGATCGGCTTCTACTGGCAGAAGCCCGCGGCGAATAACGCCGGCCGCAAGGCCTTCGTCGTCAACCGTGTCGGCGACTTCGGTTTCCTGCTCGCGATGTTTCTCCTCATCCAGCATTTCGGTACGCTCGACTTCACCCGAATCTTTGCCCAGATCCAGCTTCACCCTGCACTGCAGGGTGGTTTCCTTACCGCAATCGCCCTGCTTCTCGTTGTGGGTGCGGCCGGTAAGTCCGCGCAGATTCCGCTGTATGTCTGGCTGCCTGACGCCATGGAAGGCCCGACACCGGTGTCGGCCCTAATCCATGCGGCGACCATGGTAACGGCAGGCGTTTATCTGGTCTGCCGGTCGCATGTGCTGTTCGACCGCTCGCCGTTCGCGCTCGGCGTCGTTGCCATCATCGGTGCGCTTACGGCCCTGTTCGCCGCGACGATCGGCATGGTCCAGCACGATATCAAGCGCGTGCTTGCCTATTCGACCATTTCGCAGCTTGGTTACATGTTTCTCGGTTGCGGCGTTGCGGCATACTCAGCGGCAGTCTTCCACCTGATGACACACGCCTTTTTCAAGGCACTGCTCTTTCTGGCTGCCGGGTCCGTGATCCACGCGCTTTCCGGCGAACAGGACATGCGCAAGATGGGTGGTCTGCGTAAGCGCATTCCCATCACCTTCTGGACGATGAGCGCCGGCGTCTTCGCCATTGCGGGCATTCCACCGCTAGCCGGCTTCTTCTCCAAGGATGAAATTCTCTACCGCACTTTCGACTCCTCGAATCCCCTACACCTCTTGCTGTGGGCAGTCGGCCTGATCACAGCCGGTCTCACGTCGTTCTACATGTTCCGCCTCTGGTACAAGACGTTCTTCGGCGCGGAGCGCTTCAACGAGCATGACCTTGGTGCCGTTCACGCAGACGAAAACGAACACGATGAAGGTCAGGCACATGCTCACGGCGTCCACGAATCCCCATGGGTGATGCTCGCTCCTCTTGTAATCCTGGCGATCCTCTCTGTGGTGGGTGGCTGGGTTGGCGTTCCAGCGGCGATGCACGGCCACAACGAAATCGAACAATTCCTTGCACCGGTCTTTACGCAAGCACTCGGCACCCCTGCCGAAGTCGTCTCCGCGTCGGAGCCACACCTCGGTTCTGAACTTGGACTTGCAGCAATTTCGGTCTTGGTCGCCTGCTTTGGCTGGGCACTCGCGTGGTTCTTCTATGTGAAAAAGCCAGGAACGCTGGGAGTGAAGTCTGCAGGCACACCGCTCTACCGTCTCGTCTCACACAAGTACTACATCGATGAAGTTTATGATGTCGTGTTCGTGCAAGGTGTCCTGTACTTCACCCGCGGTGTCTTCGACATCGTTATCGATGGCTTGGTGAATGCCGCGGGTTCATGCGCGGCCTTCATCACCCGGGCCTCCAGTTCCGCCACGCGTCGCATGCAGTCCGGCAACATCCGCTCCTACGCGGGTTGGCTCGCAGCCGGCGCCGCAGTCGTCATTCTTGTCATGACCTACTCGGTCCTCACAGCCCATGCGGCCGCACGCTAAGGGAGGACGCGCATGAATCTCGACCACAGCATCCTCTCGCTCATCACATTCACCCCGCTTGTCGGCGCCGTTCTGCTGGCCCTGCTGCCAGACCGCGGTAAGCTGCAGCAGTGGGCTGCGCTGGCTGTCACGCTCATCACCTTTGTGTTGACACTTCACCTGCTGTATTACTTCAACAGCACCGGCGTCAGCACGACCTTCGGCTCCTCGCTCGCGTTCCGTTTCGTCACGGACATGCCATGGATTGCGCAACCCGTCATCCGTTACCACCTCGGCGTCGACGGCCTGTCGATGTGGCTGGTCGTCCTCTCCGGATTCCTGGCGCCACTCGGCGTGCTTGCCTCATGGAATGCAATCGGCTCGCGCCGGAAGCTTTTTTATACACTGTTTTTGCTGCAGCAGGTCGCGATGTTCGGCGTCTTTGTCTCGCTCGACCTGTTCTTGTATTACGCATTCTGGGAGTTGTCGCTGGTACCAATGGCGATCCTGATCGCCACCTTTGGGCGGACGGAAAATCGCCGCCGTGCCGCCATCAAGTTCTTTCTTTACGCCTTTATTCCTTCCGCGCTTCTACTGGTCGGCATGCTTTGGCTCTATACGGTCACCGGCACATTCCAGTTGCCGACGCTTGCGGCACTCGCCGCAACGCATGCGATCCCCGGCTCCCCAACTGCCCTGTGGCTGTGCGCACTCGCCTTTCTGGTCGCATTTGCCGTGAAGGTTCCGATTTTTCCCCTCCACGGCTGGCTGATCGATGCCATTTCAGAGGCCCCCACTGCTGCCGTCATGGTCCTCGCCGGCAAACTGGGGCTGTACTCTATCCTGCGCTTCTGCTTCGCGATCTTTCCGGAGCAGATGCGCCATGCCGCTCCCCTGCTCATCGCACTGGGTGCCATCGGTATCGTCTACGGTGCGTGTATGGCCCTGATCCAGAACGATCTGAAGCGCCTTGCCGGTTTCTCCACGCTTGGTCACCTATCATTCTGCACTCTTGGCATCTTTACCTTCACGGTCAATGGCGTCGATGGTGGCATGTACCAGATCCTCAACCATGGGATCTCCGGCGGCGCACTGTTCCTGCTGATGGGCATGCTGTACGAGCGTTATGGAACGTATGACATGCGCGACCTCGGCGGTCTCGCCGGCAAGCTGCCATGGATGGTGACCCTTTTCGTGATCACCGCCCTGTCCAATGTGGGTCTTCCCATGCTGAACAGCTTCGTGGGAGAGTTTCTTATCCTGAGCGGCTCTGCCCAGACCCTGCTTTCGCACCATCCCATGCTCTGGACCACGATCGCCACCACCGGTGTCATCTTCTCCGCTGCTTACCTGCTCACGATGATTCAGCGAGTCTTCTACGCGGAGCTTGGCAACATTTCCGCAGAGCGCCGCGGCTGGGACTTAACTTTCCGCGAGCACCTGACGCTCTGGCCCTTCGTTGTGCTGTTCCTCTTTATGGGCGTTGCCTCACCAGCCTTTACCCGGTCACTCGATCTGCTGGGTGCACCGTACGCAGGCAAACCTGCAACGTTCGACGGCCAGACGATCCGGCACAGTGAGACCGAAACTTACAGCCAGCACCGCGCTATACCCGCGCCCAAAAGCATCGCAGTTGCCTTCGTTCTCGTCCCATCTTCAGGATTCAACCCCGCGCCACTGCCGACGCAACAAGGAGCCGCGCGCTAATGCTTACGTCCCCAAACCTCCTTGCGCTGTTGCCTGAGTACGTACTGACACTCGCGGGCATTGTAATTATGATGCTTGAGCCGATGCTGCCAGTCGGTCGTTCCCGCAAACCTCTCGGCTGGCTTGCCATCACCGGAAGTTTCGTCGCATGCGCGCTCAGTTTTTATCAGATTTCACTCATTCGGGCCATCGGCGGCCCGCTATTCGCGTTCGCCAATACCGTCCAGATCGATCGCTTTTCCCTCTTCTTTCAGATCCTGATCACCGCGATCGGAATGATAACCCTCCTCAGCTCGCTCGACTTTTTCCAGGGCGAAACGACGCATGCGGGGGAGTATTATGCACTTGTCTGCTTTGCCACCGTCGGCATGCTGCTGATGGTCTCCTCGCCCGAGCTGCTGGTCATCTTCATCGGCCTTGAAATCTCGTCTATTTCCACCTACATCATGGCCGGTTTTCGTAAAACACAAGCGGCCGCCGGTGAGAGTTCGATCAAGTACTTCCTGCTTGGATCCTTTGCAACGGCTTTCTTTCTTTACGGCGTAGCCCTCACTTTCGGCGCAACCGGCTCTACCAACCTGCGTGTGGTGGCGGCTGGTTTGGCCGCGACCAACGCTCCGCTGCTCGCCGTTCTTGCCATTGCCATGATCGTTATCGGCCTGGGCTTCAAAGTCTCTGCCGCGCCGTTCCATGTGTGGACACCCGATGTGTATCAGGGAGCACCGCCGCCGGTCGTTGGCCTGATGTCGACGGCTCCCAAGGCCGCCGCTTTTGCCGTTCTGCTGCGCATCCTTTTCGGTGGATTTCCTTTGTTCGAGGCAAAGTGGTCGCTGCTCCTCGGGGGCATTGCCGTGCTATCCATGACCATCGGCAATCTCGGCGCATTGCTGCAGCGTGACGTCAAGCGCATGCTTGCCTACTCCTCCATCGCGCATGCCGGCTATCTGCTGGTCGCGTTTACCGCCCTGCCACAGGACGGCGTTCCAGCCGCGGCGTTCTACACCGCAGCCTATGCCGCTATGAATGTCGGTGCGTTTCTCGTCATCACTCAGGTCTCCGGCTATCGGGAGCGTTTGCGTACCGGCGAGGATTACACCGGTCTCGCGCTTCAGCATCCGGCGCTTGCCGCGGCATTCTCGTTTTTCCTCCTGTCCATGATTGGCATTCCCTTTACCGGCGGATTTTTTGGGAAATTTTATGTGTTCTCCGGTGCTCTGCACAACGGGCATGTCTGGTTGGCAGTCATCGGCTTGCTCAACTCGGGAGTGGCTTGCTTTTACTACTTACGCCTAATCGTAAGGATGTATTCGCAGCCTACCGGCTACTCCCAAGCACCGGCTATCGATTTCGACCCTGCGGGAAACACGAATCCCCTACTTCACCCGGTCAGCATTGCCGCCGACGCAGCACTCGCACCCGGTCGTATGCCCTTGCCTGCCTCGATTGCGCTGGTCTGCTGTGTGCTGGCAACGCTGCTGCTGGGCATTCTTCCCGGTCGTGCGCTTCGTCTGGTCCAGTTTCCTGCGTTCCCACGAGCTGTCACAGCACCAGCCGTATCCTCTGGAAGCAGTTGCTGTCCTAACCCTCACGCGCGCACTGTCGCGCAGTTGAATCGCTAGTTCCAGTCCGTAGCTTCTCCGGGGTAGATGCTGCCCGCTCACGAGCTTTGCTGCCTTCGTTCGTTTAACACTTACGCCCATGATCCATCCATCCCCGCTATTACGATCGCGAGTTGTACTGCGTAGCTGGATCATGCTTACGGGCATGGCGCTCGCTGTTGTTGGCGTTCATTTAACGAAGGTTGGGCGAAACTGGCCGCTGGGTGACTGGCTCATCAACTACGAAGGTGGATTCGTTCGCCGCGGTTTGCTCGGCGAAGCACTCCTGCTCCTTGGGCGCGCGCTTCATGTCGATCCAATTATCCTTGCCGCGCTTCTCTGCCTGGCATGTTACGCCGTGCTGCTGGCCGGACTCTGGTGGTTGTTGCGCACTCCCCTGCTTTCCTGGTGGACGGTCTTCGCAATGAGTTCACCTGCAATGCTGACTTTTCCCATGCTTTCCACGCGGGCCGGCTTTCATAAAGAGGTTCTACTGTACGCGGCTGTCACGGCGGTGCTCTTCCTGTTTCGTGAGGGCCGTCGCCCCCATCCACTTGGGCTCTCGCTCGCACTCAGCGTTGCCTGTCTGATACTCATTCTGTCGCACGAACCGGTGATCTTTTATCTGCCCTACCTGTTCGTTGTGCCAGTGCTGACCGCGCGCAATCTGCGCGTCGTGGTACGAACGTGTGCATTGCCCGGGCTCGTGGTCACGACTAGCTTTGCGCTGGTTCTGCGCCATATCGGTTCGCCCCGTATCGTGCAGGCCATTTGCAGTTCCATCCATGCCAGCATCGCCGATCCGTGCGCCGATCCTATCGGCTTTCTGACCATGACACGTGCGGGGCAGCTCTCCATGGTGCAGGGCAACATTGCGGAGTTTCACTACTTACGCATATTTCCAGTGCTGCTTGTGCTGTCTCTGTTGCCGCTTGTGCTTGGCTTCGCTGACCTTTGGCGTCGAATTCCTCTGCAAAGGGCGGTGCGATGGATTCTTGCAGCATCAGCGCTCTCTGCAGCGGCATCCCTCGTGCTTTTCCGGTTTGCTCCGGACTGGGGCCGCTGGATTGCCATGCATGTGGTCTGCCTGACGTTGTTGTTGCTCTGGCTTGCACATTGGTATCGGGTCGAGGATGCACCCCAGAGCTCGACTGTCCCGTCAGGCCGTTGGGTAGACCTCGCATGGTCCCTGGGCCTTGTCGTGTACGCGACGTGCTGGAGCATGCCCGGCTTCGGCGATACCCCCCTGCATGGAATTGCCGGTATGCTGTTGCACCGACCTTAAGGCAAGCCACGTTACACGGCGCACATTCAAACCCACGCCCTACCGATTACCATCCGAATTCTACTTCGGTGGTACCCATCGGTCAAGACAAAGCCCCACCATATGGTGGGGCTTGCGGTACTGCGTCGCGCTTCTAGTCGAAAACGGAAGACTACGCAAGCTTGATGAAGATGATGACGAAGGTGAACAGCGCCAGCGACTCGATGAAGGCCAGGCCGAGAATCAGGAAGGTAAAGATACCGGGGCGAGCGCCGGGATTGCGTGCGAGCGCTTCGGCGGCAGAGGCAGTTGCCTTGCCCTGCGCTAGGCCGCAAAGACCAGCGGCAAGCGCCATGCCGATACCGGCACCGATGTACAGCATGCCCTTGGCCGACGCATTGGCAGCTTCCTGTGCGAACGCCGGGGTTGCAATCAGCAACACCGCGAGCGTCATGAAGACGTATTTCATCATTTTCATCGTAGAACTCCAGCCTTCAAAATGCCGCGCCAGTGGGTGGTTGAGGATCACCGTGCTGTCCCCCTCACGCTTGCGTGGATGATGCCCCGGCTGCGGTGAAGGCGATCGCCGCAGCCGTCAAACCTGGTGGAACTTTAAATCCTAGTGCTCGTGCGAGACAGCAAGGCTCAGATAAATGGTGGCCAGCAGCATGAACACATATGCCTGTACCAGCGACACCACAAGGTGAAGCCCGAGGAACACGAGCGGCACGCCGATGGGGATCAGCGAGAAGAACGCCCACGTGACGAGGTCGCCGGCGAACATGTTCGCATACAGACGAACCGTGAGCGACAGAACACGCGCGCAGTGACTGATCACTTCAATGACGAAGAGCAGCGGAGAAAGCCACCACACCGGTCCGAGGAATTGCTTGATGTAGCCGAAGCCATTCGAGCGGATACCCTGGTAGTGGTAATACACAAAGGTGACGAGCGCCAGGCCAAGCGGAACCACAGGATTCGAGGTCGGCGACTCCAGCCCGGGGACGAGGCCGAGCAGGTTCATGATGAGGATGAACAGCACCAGCACCGATAGGTAGCCGGTGAAGCGCTCGAAGCCGTGGCCGATAATGCTCTCGCCTTGGTCTGAGACGAACTCGTGGACCATTTCGGCGGTGTGCTGTACGGCACCGGGATTTTCCACACTCAACGAGACGCGGACCGCGACGAAGTACACCAGCAGCATCGCCGTGACCAGCAACTCCATGGCGAAGGCGTTGGACAGTGGCGCAGCGGGATTGACGACATGCACGTGCAGCGCGCTCAGCACGTTGTCTGCCGGGCCGGCAAAGGCATGATTCAGAATTCGGGTAAAGACAAGCTGTTCAGGCATCGTTCTTTCTTCGACCGCACCGGGCTAAATGGTGCCGCTTCGCAGCAGACGGATAGCCTCGATGGTAAGGGCAACCACGCCCATCGCAAGCCCCGCCGCAAGTGCGGCCACACTCCCGTGCAGATACGTTAGGCTACCATACAGAACCGCTAGAACTACCAGTAAACGCACAGTGAATCCCGCAATGGCAAAGCCGATGGATGGTCTTTTTACGGCAGGCGCACCGGTTTGTACCTGCACCACTTCTGCGGCATCCATGCGAGCGGTCAGAGCGGCCATCAGGCGTCGCCACTCCCACAGGCCACTACCCGAAATTGCCGCGCCGATAAGAAGCGCCAGCGCCGAACGCCAGCCACCGAAAAACCAAGCAAACGGCAGGCCGACGGTAGTCAAAGCGAGTACCAGCATACCGGCGCGCTTTAGGCTGGCTGCGGCTTGCGCGTCGGTGTAGAGCGAGGGTGCCGGCTGGCCTGCGATGGGCTCAGGCGGCGGCGCACCGGAGTCCCACCATTCTGCGTGGGTCATCTCCTTCGGCTGGGTTGGTTCCGGTGTAATGGTGTCGGTCATTCAGGATCTTTCATGTATTTACTGGCGGTGTTGTAAATCTGCAGAAAGCCGCCGGCCGCCCCCAGCAGGATGCCGACGATGCCGATCCAGTTCTGATGGAATTTACCGTCGAGCCAGTGGCCGAGAAACCAGCCGACGAGGCAGCCGATGGGCAGCGAGACGGCGAGCTGAATCATGGATTCGGCCTTAACCAGGTCGCCCAGCGTGCCTTTGGGTTTGCCGGGAGTTTGCTGCTCACTCATATGCTCTATATACACCATCGAGAAAAGGCACCGATATTCCAGGTGCACTCGTTAGTCTTTTATGATGGAACGGTATGCCGTTCCCGATCAAG
>CBAAAH010000033.1:0-13920 GCA_964658865.1 uncultured Granulicella sp. | reverse complement strand
AGCATACTGTGTACGGTCGAAGCCGCCTGGTACCTCCTGCTGCTTCGGCATGTTCGATTTACCGGTTTCGACGTCGTACTCGTAGACCGAACCGGGCGTGACGAGAGAGGTGTAGCTGTAGCGAATGGTCTGTGTCTTAAACTCGCGATTTGCCGCCAGGCCTGCACTGTACGCGGGTTCGGGGAAGGTGACGGTTTTGATGCCGAGACTCGGGTCGGCTGCATTGTCGGGTTCGTTGCCGGTTTGCAGCACATCGTTTTTGAATGCGAAGACACGCAGTCGGTCGAGGCCGTCGACCGTCTCGGATGCGACGGCAAAGTCTTGGAAGAGGTCGAAGCTGTCGAGCGGAACGGCCGGCTGTTCCGGTAAAATTTCGGTCCACGCTTCACGGCTTGGGTCGTTGACAGGCGCCGTTACCACGCGGAAGTTTTTGCCGGTGTCATTGACACGGAGGTAGAACAGACCCTCGCGATGATCGACGTCGTACTCCTGGTCGGCAATGCGCGGCGCGATCAGGCGAAAGCTGCCGGTGGGCGTGTTCGCTTCCAGGTAGTGGCACTCCGACGTGGTGTGGCTGCCGCATTCGATAAAGAGGTACTTGCGGTCGCGCGAACGGCCGACGCCCACATTGAAGCGTTCGTCCGGCTCTTCAAACACGATGGTGTCGTCGGTCTGCGACGATCGCAGCATGTGACGGTACACGCGATACTGCCGCTTCGTCTGTTCGTCTTCAATGGAGTAGAACAGCGTTGCACTATCGGGTGCCCAGACCAGCGAGCCCACGCGCTCCGCCGTGTCGGGCAACAGTTCTCCGGTGCGCAGGTCTTTGACGTGCAGAGTGTATTGGCGAAATCCCGTCTCGTCCGTCGTGTAGGCCAGCAGATCGCCGTTGGGGCTGATGGCAAATCCGCCCAGCGACAGGAACGCCTTGCCCTCGGCCAACCGATTCACATCGAGCAGCACTTGCTCTTTTGCGGCTTCGTCATACGTGCGGTCCGCGGCGGCGCGGCGGCGGCAGTGAATCGGGTACTGCTTGCCTTCCAGCGTGTGCGAGTAGTAGAACCAGTCGCCGTCGCGTGTGGGCAGGCTGGTATCCGTCTCCTTGATGTGGCTCAGCATTTCGCGATAGAGCGTGGCCTGCAGATCTTCCGTGCCGGCGAGATGCGCCGCGGTGTAGGCATTCTCCGCCGCCAGATACTCGATCACCTCGGGCGAATCTTTCTCGCGCAGCCAGAAGTAGTCGTCCTCCAGCGTTTGCCCGTGCATGTGGGTGGGATGTGGTTCGCGGCGGGCTACAGGGGGTGTGTTGCGATCGGCTGCCATTTGCACAGGATACCGCCTTGCGGCGTTAGCCTGGGTGACGCGCTACGCGGGCGGTGCATCGTATCGGTTGCGCAAGCCGCTCCGCATGGCCGCGCGCTGGAGAAAAAATTTGGGGAACCGCCGCTCGATGCAGCGCGTATCATTTGGTGTGATGGCCCGCTGGCAATCGCGCGTAGTACGCCTGGTGTTTGGGATCGGCATGTTGCTGCTGAGCGGCATCCTTGCCGGTGCGGAAGCGCTGAAAGATATCGGCCCCCCAACAAACTACGTCACCGACCTGGCCGGAGTGCTGAACGATAGCACCAAGTCTGACCTGGACGCGTTGTGTCGCAGCGTGGAGACGCAGGCAAAGGCGCAGGTCTTCGTGGTGACGCTGCACCGGATCGATGGCGATGTCGACGCGCAGACGTTCTCGACCGACCTGTACCACCAGTGGAAAATCGGGGAAAAAGGCTCGGACCGGGGCGTTCTGCTGCTGTTTTCCATCGACGACCATAAGCGCTGGATCACCACGGGATACGGGCTTGAGGGCATTTTGCCCGATGGCAAGGTGGGCGACATCGGGCGCGAGATGGTGCCTGACCTGCAGGCCGCGAACTATGATGGCGCGGTCCGTACCGGCGTCAACGACGTGGCGCAGGCGATCGCGCAGGACGCCGGCATAACGTTGCAAACCGCCCAGCAACGTCCGGTGCAAAGTCGCAGCCGCAGTAGTGGCGGATCCAGCTTTTGGGGTGTCGTCATCTTTCTCGTATTGATGTTTCTGCTTTTTTGTCGGGTCTGCTCCCGCGGCGGTTTGACGGTCGGCGGACGAGGCGACGGGTATGGTGGCGGTGGCTTCGATGGCGATGGCGGGTTTGGTGGTGGCGGTGGTTTCAGCGGCGGTGGCGGCGGCGATTCCGGTGGTGGCGGTGCCGGCGGTGGTTGGTAAAAGTTTAGGAATGAAAGGGAAGACCCGTGGCACAGATTTTAGATGGGAACGGAGGTTCCGGCATGCGTAGGAGCTATACAGGAATTATTGTGTTGGTGGTGTTGGTTCTGGGCGTTCTGCTTATTGGGGGCGGCTACGTGTCGGCGCGCAATACCATGGCGGTGAAGAGCAACCAGGTGGACGCCGCGTTTTCTGAAATCGATGTGAATCTGCAGCGGCGGGCCGACCTAATTCCGAACCTGGTCAACAGCGTAAAAGGCTATGCCAAGGTCGAAACGACGATCCTGACCAACATCGCCGAGGCACGCAGCGGCCTGTTACAGGCCAAGACGCCGGACGAAAAACTGGCCGCGAACGATCGCCTGTCTGTCGCCCTACTGCCGCTCACACGCATGCAGGAGGCTTATCCGAACCTGAAGAGCGATGCGCAGTTCCAGCGATTGGAAGATGAGCTTTCCGGAACAGAAAACCGCATCGCCGTCGCACGTCGCCGCTACAACGAATCCATCCTGGATTACAACAATACCGTTTCGGTCTTTCCGAATAGCCTTTTTGCCGGTTCAACCTACCCGCGCAAAACGGGCTACTTCGCGGCGGATCCAACGTCGAAGGCAGCGCCCAAGGTCGACTTCGGAAACTAAGGTGCCGTACACAGAAAAGGCCGTCGCGAAGTTGCGACGGCCTTTCTGTTGGTAGAGAAGCCGTTTATTTGGAGAAGGATGCAACTGCCGAGGCTTCGTCGTCCTTCACGTCGAACACGGTGTAGAGCTTGGTGATTTGGAGTAGATCGTGAACCTTCTTTGTCAGGTTCAGCAGCTTCAACTCGCCGCCTGCGTTCTTTACGGAGGTGTAAGCGCTCACCAGTTCACCAAGGCCGGAACTGTCCATGTAGCTGACATCGCCCAAGTTCAGCAGAATGTACTTCTCACCCTTGTTCAGCAGGTCGCGAATGGTATCGCGCACGGTGACGCTGCCCTCGCCCAGGGTGATGCGACCGCTCAGGTCGAGAATCGTAACGCCGTCTACCTGGCGCGTGCTTATCTTCATGCTCATTGGTTCTCCTTGAAAGTGGTCCCTTGCAGCGGCACCAAATTTATCTGTTGCCCGGCTCGGCGCCACGGTGCTTGATCATGATCAGTTCCGTGCCTGTACTCAGTTGGCGAAAGTTTACCTCATCCATCAGTGCGCGCATCAGAAAGACTCCACGACCGGAGCCTCGCAAAATGTTTTCGGGCAGCAATGGGTCGGGCAGGATGGCGGCGTTAAAGCCGGCCCCCTCGTCCGTGATGTGAACGGTCAGGTCCGTTTCGCCCGATTCAAAGGTAGCGCTTACCTGTTTATCGCGGCTATAGCTGTTACCGTGCAGCACGGCATTCACCGTGGCTTCACGCACCGCCATGGCGATGTTTGCCGCGTCGTCTTCGGTAAAGCCGTGCGCTGCTGCGAAACTCTCGGCTTCCTGCTCCATGCGGTCGACGGTGTCGAGCGTGGAGGGAAGGGTAAGGCTGTGCCGGCCTGTGATGGACTCGTTCAAGCGACCTCTGAAAAAAGAAGCGACGGATGCTGCATGGAAGAACAGGCGGACAGGACCGATACACGAAAGTCTGCTGTGCGCCACCGTGAAAGTCAAGCGCGTGTGTTGCGTGCCATGCGGATTTCTACGTGTTCCGCAGTCATTTGGTTCCACGGTCTTGTTCCAGACTCTGTCGTTGCCGGCATGGCACCGGCTGGTGATGATGCGGCAAAGATGAACGTTTTCGCCTTTTGCCGTGTCGGTCGCGCGCGTTCATCGACAACGGTTAGACTTGCACCTAGCGTGCAGCATGCGATGGCGGCACGCTATCCAGCGCCAGCGGAAGGAGGAGTGCGATGAGTCACGGCAATATGCACTTCACCACCGTCTCCACGCTGCAGGGTCGCCCCGTGTATGACGAGCAGGGCCAGGTCAGCGGACGCATCGCAGAATTTCTGGTCAATGGTACCGATGCATCCACCCACGTGTCTGAACTGTTGCTGACGGCGAATGGACGGCTGCGCGGCAAAGACGCCAGATCAGTCGCATTGCGAAATCTGTCGTTAAAACGCGATGGTAGCCTTCATCTGCGTGGTCCGCTCGTGCCGCAAACGGCAGAGATGCTTGCGGCCAGCGTGTGTCTGGAACGCGATCTGCTGGATCAGCAGATTATCGACGTGCACGGCCGCAAGGTGGTGCGTGTCAACGACGTGGATCTGGTGTGGGAGTCGACGGATGAAGTCGTCTGCGATTTGCGCATCGCAGAGGTTGAGGTAGGCATGCGCGGTGCTATGCGTCGCCTGCTGAAAGGCCTGCCGCCAAGGGCCATCAATGCCGTCGCGCACCGTTTTTCGCCGCAGGTTATTCCGTGGGAGTTTGTCGACCTAATCGATCGCGACCCGGCACGGCGCGTGCGGCTCAAAGTGGAGCAGAACCGCCTGTCGCGCATGCACCCGTCCGACATCGCCGACATTCTGGAAGACCTTGCCCCGGCCGAGCGCGATGCTGTGTTTACCTCGCTGAACGAGGAGGTTGCGGCCGAGGCGCTGGAAGAGGTTGACCCCAAGCTGCAGCGATCCCTGCTGGAACATATGGACAGCGGTCGCGTTGCCGACATCGTGGAAGAGATGGACCCGGCAGCGGCGGCGGATCTGCTTTCCGAGCTGTCTGAGGAGCGTTCCGACGCCATCCTGGAGCAGATGGAGCCGCAGGAGCGCCAGGATGTGGAAGACTTGCTGGAGTTCGGCGAGGACGAAGCTGCCGGCCGCATGACGACCGAGTACGTCTCCGTGGCAGAAACGGCGGTAGTAAGCGACGCCGTCGAAGCCTTGCGCGCTTTCGAGGGATCGCTGGAGACGGTAACGGAAATCTTCCTCGTCGACAAGGAGGACAAGCTGAAGGGCATCGTCAACCTTTCGCGTATCCTGCTCTCTTCTGGCGATGCGCGGCTGGACACGCTCAAGGAAGAGCGCATCCACTGCTGCAATCTGGAGACGAAGGGCAAAGACATCGCCGCGCAGTTCGACAAGTACAACCTGCGCTCGCTGCCCGTCTTGGACGATGAGGGTCGCATGGCCGGCGTTCTGTTGGCGGAGCACGTGATCGCACTGTTGCGGGAAGCGCAGTGAGGCGCGCATGAAGATCCTGTACGTCGCGCCATTGTCGCCGAACGATTCTGCCGAGTACCGCAGGCTGGCGCTGATGCGCGCGGGGTATCGTGTCACGGCAATCAACCAGTACGACTATGGCACCAGGCAGCCGCTGCTGCGCCGCCTGGAATTTCGCCTGGCTGCCGGGCCGGAGGTCGCGCGCTTTAACCGTGATGTGCTGGCAACCGCGCGTGCAGAGAGGCCGGACCTGGTCTGGGTCGATAAGGCGCTTTGGATGTGGCCGTCCACTCTGGATGCACTGCGCGAACTGGGCATTCGCACGGTGTCGTACATGATCGACAACTTTTTCGGCCCGCGGCGCGACCCTGGCTGGCGGCTGTACGCGAAAACGATTCCGCATTACGACCTGCACTGCACACAGCGTGACAGCAACGTGCGCGACTACCTTGCCGCCGGTGCGCACGACGTCCTCAAGATCCAGACCGCGTTCGAGCCGACGGTACACTTTCCGGCACCGAAACCATACATGGATGACCACCGCGATCGAGGCGTTTCGTTTATCGGCACCACCTACGACGACCGCCCCGCGGTGTTGGCGCGCATGGCCGCAGAGGGGTTGCCGGTCGTCATCAGTGGTGGGGAGCAACACTGGAAACCCGCACTCGCCCCCGACGTGTTCGCCGCGCTGTATCGCGAAGGCGAGCTGTACAACGAGCGCTACCGCTCCGCGATCTGGAGGTCGAAGATCAACCTGAGTTTCCTGACCCACTCCAACGCCGATGAATTCGTGCACAAAAGTTTTGAAATTGCCGCGTGTGGAGGATTCCTGCTGGCGGAGCGCACGCCGGGACACCTCGAGCGTTTCGCCGAAGGGGAAGAGGCCGTCTTCTTCAACGGGTACGAAGAACTTGTCGCGCAGGTGCGGCGTTACCTGCCGGATGAGGCCGGGCGCAACCGGATCGCACTCGCCGGCCAGCGACGGGCATGGGCCAGCGGCTACGACAACGACACACAGGTGCGGTGCATCCTCGACCGGTTGACGCAGGCGGTGACGGCATGAGTGTGTGGTGGAAACGCTGGCGCGTGCGTTTGCTCTTTTTTTTGGCTGCTCTGGGGCCCGGCTTCATCACTGCCAATGTCGATAACGATGCCGGCGGTATCTTCACCTACTCGCAGGCAGGCGCGCAGTACGGCTACTCGCTGCTGTGGACGATGCTGCCCATCACGCTTGCGCTCATCGTCGTCCAGGAGATGTGCGCGCGCATGGGCGCGGTCACGGGCAAGGGGCTCAGCGACCTTATCCGTGAAGAATTCGGCCTGCGTATTACGGTCGTCTGCATGGTGCTGCTCGTCATTGTCAACTTCTTGAACGTTGTGACGGAGTTTGCGGGCATTGCCGGTTCAATGCAGTTATTTCACGTGTCGAAGTTTATCTCCGTCCCGCTGGGAGCGCTGCTGGTGTGGGCGTTGGTGGTACGGGGCGATTACAAGAGCGTTGAGAAAATCTTCCTGTTCGCGTCGGTTGTCTACCTCGCCTACATCGTTGCGGGTGTGCTTGGCCGGCCGGACTGGCATGCCGCCCTGGCGGAAACCGTCAAGCTGCCACCGCGTTCCGCTTGGAGCGACCACGCCTACCTGTATTCCACCATCGCCGTGATTGGCACAACCATCACGCCGTGGATGCAGTTCTATCTGCAGTCGTCCATCGTGGAAAAAGGCGTCACCATGCGGCAGTACAAGGCCACCCGCATCGATGTCATCGTGGGATCCATCTTTACGGATATCGTGGCCTGGTTCATCGTGGTGGTCTGCGCGGCAACCCTGTTCGTCCACGGGATGCGCAACATTGCGCTGCCGAGCGACGCCGCAGAAGCCTTGCGGCCCATCGCCGGCGACTACGCCTTCATCCTCTTTGCCGCTGGACTGTTCAATGCGTCACTGTTTGCCGCGTCTATCCTGCCGCTCACCACCGCCTATACTGTCTGCGAGGGCCTCGGTTTTGAAAGTGGCCTGGATCGCACGTGGAAGCAGGCACCGGTCTTTTACTGGTTCTACACGCTGCTCATCATTGGTGGCGCTGCGGTGGTATTGCTGCCCGGATTCAACATCGTCACCACGGCAATTCTGTCCCAGGTGCTGAACGGTGTCCTGTTACCGGTCATCCTGTACTTCATGCTTAAGCTCATCAACAACAAGGAGCTTATGGGCGAACACACGAACTCCCACTGGTTCAACATCGTCGCTTGGGCGACGGCGCTCATCGTCGTCGGCCTGAGCTCGGCCTTGGTGTGGGACGCAATTCGGCCACATCACTAGGTGATCTTTTTTGTTGAAGCGCCGATACAGTTGGCATGACGGACAGCGCTACTCATCGGCGGCAAGCGCGACCGAGTGGTCAAACTCGCGTAGTGCAGCACGTGCATTCCGGTGGCAGTGCGTTGCACTATACTTTTGCCGCGGGGCTTATCTTCGTCATGGCGGTTGCAGTGCTACCCGGATGCGGCAATCGCATCGCGTCCATGTTTTTTCATTTGGAAGCACTGGTACAGATTTCGCTCAAGACAAGATAGCCTGAGACCTGCTTAACGATCGCGGTCTACCACGTAGCCGGGAACACCCATAAGCGCACGGTGAGCAAGGTTCCGCGGCAAATCGGCGATGGATTGGCGTGCCGCCTCGGCATAGGCGCGTGCGGCATCCATGGCGTAAGCGATGGAGCCGTGACGATGCAGAATTTCCAAGATCGTGGCGTGGCGCACGCGGCTGAAATTACCATCGGCCAGCACGGTACGAATCGCTTCGCGGTCGGCACCGGTACCGCGCTCCAACGCGTGAATCACGGCGAGCGTCGCTTTACCCTCGCGCAGGTCGCTCGCAACGGGCTTGCCGATCGTCTCCTCCGTGGAGGTCAGATCTAGCACGTCATCCACGATCTGGAAGGCGAGACCAAGGTTGCGGCCATACTCGCCAAGCTGCTCCTCAATGGCATCGCTCGACCCGGCAAGTGTTGCGCCAAGCTGCATGCTCACCTTAAACAGGCAGGCAGTCTTGCGATAGATCAGATCGAAGTATTCCTCTTCGTTGATCAGGTGACCGAGCTTCTGCATCTGCAGCAACTCGCCCTCGACCATCTGCTGTGTGAGTGAGATCAGCAGGTCCAGCAGGTGAAAGTTGCGCTCTTCCAAAGCCGTCTGAAACGATTGCATGTACAGCCAGTCACCCGCCAGCACGCACTTGGACGATCCCCAGTGAGCGTTCGTGGAAGGCCGTCCGCGCCGTGTCACGGCAGAGTCGATGATGTCATCGTGGACCAGCGTTGCGGTGTGCAACATCTCGACGACCGCGCCCATTTTGATGCGGCTTTCGCCCTCAAATCCAAGACACTTGGCCGAGAGCAGCAGCAACAAAGGTCGAATACGCTTGCCGCCGCCCGCCAGCAGATACTGGCCGATCTCGGTAATCACTTCAACTTCAGACTGGGACTGGCGCGCAAACTCTTTTTCCACCAACGCCAGGTCGGCTCGAACGAGATTGATTGCTTCTTTAGCCGACGCGATGGAAAGTGGGAACACGCTTATCTGACTGTACCAGTTGGTGGGAGGATGCTGCGTTCCGGTGAAGGAGGCAGGACTAATTCGAGCGAAAATTCGTGAACTGCAATTCCACACCAAAGTCTTTGCCTCGCAGCAAAGCCATAACCTCTTGCAGTACGTCGCGATCCTTCGCCGCGACGCGAACGGTATCGCCCTGGATCGATGCCTGAGCCTTCTTTTTCGAATCCTTTACTAGCGCGGTGATCTTCTTTGCCGCGTCGGACGGAATACCCTGCTTCAGCTTGACCTTCTGTCGTACGGAGCTGTTGGAGGCAGGCTCGATCTTCTCGTATTCCAGATTCTTTAGCGAGACGTTCCGCTTCACGAGCTTCTGCTGCAAAATCTCCGTGACCGCGCCCAGTGTGTACTCGTCCTGTGACGCAAGCTGGATGGTCTCCGTGCCTTCGAGCGTCATCGTCGACTTGGAGTTCTTCAGGTCGAAGCGGGCGTTCACTTCCTTCGATGCCTGGTCGAGCGCGTTCTTCACTTCCTGCACGTCGACCTTACTGACGACGTCGAAGCTGTTGTCCTGTGCCATGATGGTGTCCTTTCGCGGCCGCGTTACCGCGCGCGTTTCTTGATCAGTCTAATGGATGCGAAAAAGCCGCTCGAAATTCGCGGTGGTTGCGGCGGCAAGTTCTTCCAGCGGAATGCCGCGCAGGTCCGCGACGAACTTTGCTGTGACGCGCGTGTTTGCGGGTTCGTTACGCTGGCCACGCAAAGGCTGAGGCGACAGAAAGGGGGAATCTGTTTCAACCAGGATCCGGTCGAGTGGCGCCAGCATGGCGGCCTCGCGAATGCCGGGGAAGCGGTTGTAGGTGACGTTGCCGGCGAACGACAGATGAAAGCCGAGGTCCAGCGCGCGGCGTGCGTCCGCGGCGGTTCCGCTGAAGCAATGCATCACGCCGCCGATGCCATGCGGTGCCCAGTGCTGCTCCACCAGACGGAAGAAATCCTCCGTCGCGTCCGCCCCGCCGAACCGGGCTTTCGCTTCGGGTGTTGCGAGCTCGCTGGTGCGCAGGTGGATGAGGATCGGCTTGCCTGCCGCGCGTGCAATGTCGAGCTGAGCAACGAACGCCGCCTGCTGTACCTCGATGCCGGGGTTGTCGAGGTGGTAATAATCCAGCCCAATTTCACCGACGGCAATCACCAGGGGATTGGTCACCAGCGTACACAGGCCTTCGAGTGCGGCGGCATCGGCAAGATGCGTCTCTTGGGGATGAATACCGGCGCTGGCAAAAATGCGCGGTGTACTTGCCTGATGCCGCGTTGCCAGATCGCGCGCGCGATGCATCGTCGCCGGTCCGTCGCCGATGCCGATGCTCAGGATGGTACGGATGTCCGCCGCGCGTGCACGATCCAGCACGCCGTCCAGATCTTCCTGCAGGCTGGCGAAATCGAGGTGCGCGTGGCTGTCGACGAGGTGCATCGCTATCGCAGCCGCGCGCCAAGTTCGATGTCTTCGATAAAGCTAGCGAGTGCTGGTGTTCCATTGCCCACGCTTGCCGCCACGATCATGCCTTGCGATTCCAGTCCACGCATCTTGCGCGGAGCAAGGTTTGCGACAATGACGACCTTTCGGCCGACCAGTTTTTCCGGCTCGTAGAATTCAGCAATTCCGGCGAGAATCTGCCGCTTTTCATACCCCAGATCGACTTCCAGCCGCAGCAACTTGTCGGCCTTGGGAATGCGCTCGGCCACTAGGACGCGGGCGACGCGCAGATCGACTTTAGCGAAGTCGTCGATGGTGATTTCGGGGGTGTCAGGCTTTGCCGGTGCTTCGGTTGCCGGGGGCTGCTCGGGTGAGGCTTCGGCACGGACGGAGCTGTCCGCAGCGGTTGCGTCTGGAGTTGCTTCGGTCATTGGCACCAGCTTCTGCACGCCATTCGGTTCGGCGGTGTCGGTGGTTGCGGTGGGTTTCTGTTCCATGTCGCTCATGCGGGTAATCGTGTCCTTGTCTGCGCGCGGAAAAAGTGGCGCAGGTTTGCCGAGTCGTGCGTTCGTGGCAAATCCGCCGTGGGTCAGGTTCAGCAATTCGCCGTTTTCCACGGCGCGTCGCAGGCTGCCCAGGCCAAGCTGCTGCCATACACGTTCCGTCGTGTAGGGCAGTACCGGATACAGCAGTGCGGTCAGGATACGGATGCTCTTCGCAGCCGTACGCAGAACGGTAGCCAGGCGGTCGCGCTGCGCAGGATCTTTCGCCAGCTTCCAAGGCGCATTTTCGCTGATGTAGCCGTCGGTTGCGGAGATGAGCGCGGCGCACGCCTGGACAGCGGCAGTAAACTCCTGCCGGTCGAGTGCATCGTTCACCGTCGTGATGGCAGCCGTCGTTGCCGCGGTCAGCTCGGTCGTCAGGCTGATTTCGGGAATAACCGCGTCGAAGTTCTGCTCGATCATCTTGAGCGTCCGGCTGACAAGGTTGCCGTAGCCATTCGCGAGATCGCTGTTGTAGCGCGCGACCAGGGCGTCGAACGAGAACGAACCATCCTGCCCGAACGGAATTTCACGCAGCAGAAAATACCGCAGCACATCCGCCGCGAACAGGTCCTGCTCATCCTTTTCCAGCTCCGGTTTCAGCGCACCGAAGCCGTCCAGAATCGTCTCCGTCCGCACGATATTGCCGCGCGATTTCGACATCTTCGATTCTTCAAATAACAACCATCCGTGCGCAACGATCTTCTTCGGCAGCGGCAGACCCGCTGACAGCAGAAACGCCGGCCAGTACACGCAATGGAAGCGCACAATCTCTTTGCCGACCAGGTGCAGATCGGTCGGCCAGTATCGCGCGAACATCTTCCGCGCGTCTTCGCTTGGGTCGCCGTAGCCAACGGCCGTCATGTAGTTGGCCAGCGCGTCGAGCCACACATAAATCACATGTTTTTGCGTGGTCGCCGACGCCGCAGGTTCCGGCACTGGAATGCCCCAGTCGAAGCTGGTACGCGACACGGACAGGTCCTTCAGCGCGCCGGGAACATACGCAACGCCGGTGTCGCTGCGGAGCGTTTCCGTGCCTTCCACGATGCTGCCACGCAAAAAACTCAGGACTTCATTCCTGCGCGATTCCGGCTCGATCGTGAGCTGGTCCGACTCGATGAGGTCGATCAACGGCTTTTGAAACGCGGACAACCGGAAGTAAAAATTTTCTTCCGTCACCGTCTCAGTCGGCCGTCCGTCGGGGCCGATGGTTCCCGGCGGACCTTCGACGAACATCTCTTCCGATACGCAGTACTGGCCAGTGTAGTGATCCAGATAAATTTGGCCTTTGTCGTACAGTGTGGCAAAAAGCTGCTGCACACCGCGCTGGTGCTTCGCATCGGTGGTGCGAATGTACTGGTCGTACGAAATCCCCATGCGCTTCCAAAGGTTTTGAAAGCTGGCGGAAACCTCGTCCGCAAACTGCTGCGGCGCGATGCCTGCGGCGGTGGCGGAGCGCTCGATCTTCTGGCCGTGCTCGTCGGTACCGGTCAGGAAATAGGTGTCGCGGCCCAGCATGCGGCTGCGCAGGGCGAGCACGTCGGCGGCGATGGTGGTGTATGCGTGGCCGATGTGTGGGCGCGCATTCACGTAATAGATCGGAGTTGTGATGTAACACTTTTCAGGCATGCGGATAGCCCAAGTTTAGCAGTCGCGGAGTGGTTAGAATCGGAAGGCGATGAGTGCAACGACTGTAGTGACCGGCGCTGCCGGCTTTATCGGAAGAAATGCCGTGGCCGAACTGAACCGCCGCGGCAAGCACGACCTGTTACTGGTCGATCAGCTGGGAACGGACGAACGCTGGAAGAATTTGGTCGGCCTCGAATACGAAGAGATTGTGTCGCCGGAGGAGTTTCTGGATCGCGTGCGCGGCAAGGGGCGGCAGCCGCTGCCGGAGATCGACGGCATCGTGCACCTGGGCGCCTGCTCCGCGACGACCGAAACAGACGCCGACTACCTGCTGCGCAACAATTACGCCTACACGCGCGAGCTGTGCGAGTGGAGTTTGGCGCATGATGTCAAGTTCGTCTACGCGTCATCCGCCGCAACCTATGGCGACGGCAGCCGAGGCTACGACGATAGCGACTACATCACACCGTCGCTTGAGCCGCTGAACATGTACGGCTACAGCAAGCACATGTTCGATCTGTGGGCGCTCAAGCATGAGCTGTTCTGGAAGCAGCCGGTGCCGATCGTCGGCCTGAAATACTTCAATGTCTACGGCCCCCACGAAGATCACAAGGGCGATATGCGCTCTGTCGTGAATAAGAGCTTTGGACAGATCGGCGACGGCGGCACGGTGCGTCTGTTCAAGAGTCACAAGCCGGAGTACAAAGACGGCGAACAGATGCGCGACTTCGTCTACGTCAAGGACGCAGTCGATGTGACGCTCTACTTTCTGGAGCAGCGTCATCTGGGCGGCCTGTACAACTGCGGCGGCGGCATCGCGCGCACATGGGTCGACCTGGTCACGGCGGTGTATGGAGCCATGGGTAAGCCGGCAAAAATCGAGTACATTGACATGCCGGAAGACCTGCAGGGCAAGTACCAGTACTTTACTCAGGCAACCAGCGAAAAACTGAAAGCGGCGGGTTACATCAAGCCGTTCACGACACTGGAAGATGGCGTTCGCGATTACGTTACAACCTATCTGCAGCCACGGTCCAAGCCCTAAAGAAGGGCTGGCCTGTCACGGGCAGTGGGTGTTAGAGTCACGGCTGCGGCGTGTCTGCCTTAAGCCGCGGGAACAGAAAGGGAATCACGTTGGCGCAACGCATTCGCATCGGTATCGACCTGGGCGGCACCAAAATCGAAGGTCGCGCCTTTACGCTCGAAGGAGCGGAGCTCGACCGCATCCGCGTGGCGACGCCGAAGGGCAGCTACCCAGGCACCGTTGAAGCTATTGCAGAGACTGTCGAGGCGCTGGAAGCGCGCGCGGGGGCAAAGGGTAGCGTCGGCGTCGGTATTCCGGGAACG
>CBAAAH010000032.1:0-13987 GCA_964658865.1 uncultured Granulicella sp. | reverse complement strand
CGCCACCGCCGATGTTGCCCGCCTGCGGATAGACCACGGCAAGCGCGAATCCCACGGCGACCGCTGCATCCACGGCATTGCCGCCCTGCCGCAGGATGCCGACACCGGCGTCCGTCGCATCGTGTTGAATCGTCACGACCATCGCATGTTTTGCACGCACCGGCGGCTTGGAGACGGCATCCTGCGCGAGAGCCGAAACGACGGCGGACGCACTCAGCGCAACGGCACACACACGATGAGGAACGTTCATCGACACACTCCCGGGGTAACGGATGCCTTCAGCATACGCAACCCGGCAGGGCGATTAAAACCGCAGCAGGTACGACGCCTTGACGAAAAGTTGCCGTCCGTCGTTCAGGTACTGCGACGACCGGGGTACATCGGTGTTGTTCGCGTCGCAGGTGCCCGTGACGGTGCGGTTGCACAGGCTGCGGTCCAGGTTCTGCAGGTCGGAGTCGTAGCCCACATAAATGGCCGTTCCGGGGTGCGGCAGCCAGGTCAGCAGCAGTTCCGTGCTCACCTGTTTAGTGCGGTCCAGCGCACTGATGAGGGGGTTGCGCCCCACCGAGTCGTACTCCACAATGGTGCGAAATGAAAAAGCACGGCTGAACTGGTAGTTGATCTTCGTCCGCAGCGTCTGGCTTTCATACGCGCCCCTTTCAGGCGAGCCCGGCAGGCCATGCGTTTCCTGCGTGCGGTCCAGCAGGTACGTGTTGTCGATCGTCAAACCGCCCACTGGTTGCAGCGTCAGGTATGCCTTGACCGTGTACTCGTTCAGCAGCGTCGGTGCATTGCTGCCGACGGGGCTGTAATTCGGTGTCGCCCCATGGTTTGCGTTCAACGATCCGCTTACCTGCGGAAGGGGCGCAAACTTCACCAGCACACCGCCATAATTTTCGGTAAAGTTCACCGCTCGGGACAGCGCGCTATAGTTCGACGGCAACAAGGTATCTGAATTCTGCCCAAAATAGGGAACGACAAGACCGTTCTTCGGCAGGCTGAAGAGGATATCGGCTTCACTGTAGTGGAACTCTCGGTTCCCCGATCGATCGAAGGCGATACGATTCGTCGCCTGTACCTGGAAGCTCTGCAGCGTGCGGTGCACGGGATACCAGGTGTAACTGGCATTCGTATTGGATTGCCGCACCTGCGGCACCGTAACAAATCCCGCATCGGCCTCATACCCCTGGCTGAAGTCACGGTAGGTCTCATTGAAGAAAAAGCTATGTCCCTGCCGGGTGAGCGTCAGCTTATTCGCTGGACCGGCGCTATAAGTCCCGTCCAGGTGGTGCGTCGAACTTACAATCGACGCACCCTGCAGGTTCCAGTGCTGGTCGATGTGGTAGTTGAAGTCCACGCCGCCCAGCCGGTTGCTGCTGCCGGCAAGGGTACGTTGCGCATAACTCACGCCCGCGCTGGAATACTTGCCTAAATCCTGCGAGACACGCATGACCGTCGTCAGCGCGCGCTTGCCGTGCAGCGGATCGTCCGGCGCGACGAAAATACCCGGCGCACGATCGTCGATCGAGAGGAACCCGAGATTGGTATGTCCGATTTTTCCCGTCGCCCTCGCCCCAAACTCCGGAATCTCAATCGTTCGCGTGTACAGCAGTTGAATCGGCGTATCGAAGTAACTCGAATTTTCAAGAAAAAACGGACGCAGCTCCGGATAGAACACGGCGAATCGTTGATTGACCCGAAACTGTGGCTGGTCTGACTCGATCTGGCTGAAGTCCGGATTGATGGTGCCATCCAGCACGATGCTGTCTTTTACCACCGCTTTTATATCTCCGCCAACGGTCCCCTGTAAGTTCCTGTTACTGAAGTAGGCATCCATTGGGTCATCCACATTCAGTTCGCGAATGCGATGCGCCAAACCGTACGGATTGAGCTGAATGTTATGCGAGGTCGCACCTTCCATGCCCAGCATCGAGCCTTCCTGCGACAGCGTGCCGCTGACCGATTGTGAAATGCGGGGCCAGTAATCCGTCTCGCTGTTGCGCGGCAGGTTGCGGCTCAACACCACGCCCCACTCCGGCGATGTGCTGCGTGAGCGAACGCTGCGAAAGGGAATTGCCATGATCGCGATCCAGCCCTCGGGTGTTCGCCTTGCGCTGCTGTTCCACACCTGGTCGTAGCTGTAGTCGGGATCGTTGTTTTCCGTCCAGTTTGCGTCGGCCTGCACGCCTGCCGGGTTGAGCTGAAACAGGATGCCGCGCCGCCGGTCTTGGAACGGGTCGAGCAGCAGGCCGACGCTGTCATCGTTGCCGATATTCTCGCGCCGCGCGAGGTGGCTGCGCATGGTCGCCGGCTGATGGTCGTAGCAGAGGAACACCGCGAAAAACGTGGTGCGTGTGCGGCCCAGCCAGACCTCCGTGCGCTCGGTGGGTGGCCTGCCGTCCTGCGGCTGGTTCTGCACCATGTCGCTCACGTGGGCCAGCCGGTCCTGCAGCGCCGGCGTCGGTTTCATGCCGGCAAAGTCGCCCAGCGTCAGGTCGTGGTCGATCGTGGGCACGGTGAAACGGCTGCCGACGACACCGATTTTGACCGACAGGGGATCGGCGAGGCTACCGCGGCTGCCTGGCGGTTGGGGCTGCACGGTGTTTTGCGCGGCGAGCAGGGCAGGGAAAAGGCAGGGGAGAACAAGGGCCGTGCGCGCGGACTGCCGGAACGAAAAAAACATGAGCATGGGGAAAAGATGACCTTTGTCGTTATACGCAGGCAGAGCGGGTTCGATCCATAAATTCGTGCAGGGTAAGAAATTGTCGCTGTATCAGAGCAGAAAGCGGTGACGCCCATGTACCGAGAAGACGCCAACGATGCCTCTGGCCTGTCGCTGACATGGTTCTACCCTGCAGCAGCACCGCTACACTGGGTCGGTGAGTTCCACTTCTTTTACCGTTGTTCGATCGTATTCCAAGATCAACCTTGGCCTGCGCATCGGCCCACCCCGCGCGGACGGCTTTCACCATCTGACGACGCTGTTCCAAACCGTGGCACTGCATGACGTGGTGACGGTGGCGGCCAACCGCGCGGCGGAGACCCAGATCGCGCTCACCTGCAGCGACATGCGGGTACCCTGCGATGCCCGCAACACGATGGTTCGCATGGTGCGCGACGCGCTCGCGGCCCTAGGCGTTCCGGCGCAGGTACGGATGCATCTGCAGAAGAACCTGCCCATGCAGGGCGGCATGGGCGCAGGTTCCGCCAACGCCGCCGCTGCGCTGCTGGGCCTGGAGCGGCAGTTGGGTGTCGTTCTGCCGCCAACCGAGCGGCAGGTGCTGGCGGCGCGTGTCGGGTCCGATGTGCCGGTCTTCCTGATGGGCGGAACCGTGTACGCGCACAATCGTGGCGAACTGGTGCTGCCTTATCCCGACGTGCAGCGTACGCATGTGGTAGTGGTGGTGCCGGCCGTGGGTTCGTCCACGCCCGCGGCGTTTCGTGCGTGGGACGCGCAGATTACCCGGTTGACCCCGGAGGCCGCCCACGATAGACTCGACGAGTTGAGCCGCGTCTACGCCTCCGCTTTTACACCGGCAGGCAATACGGTCTTCGGTGGGACGGTTGTTCTCAAGGAAGATCGGACCGGCGCCTCCGGTGTCCTGGGGCTGCAAGAACTTTCCGCGCAACCTCAGGACCTGGCCGGGAATGCACTTCTCGCGCTTGTCCGCACCGGGATTGAAAACGACTTCGAAGCCGTCGTGTTTCAGCAGCATCCCTCCCTTTGCGACATCAAGCAGGCCCTTTTGGGTGAGAAGTCCCGAGAAAGCTCCGCGCTTGTCGCGATGCTTTCAGGCTCCGGATCTTCGCTTTTTGGTCTGTACCGGACCGAAGCGGACGCCGTCGCGGCGCGGCAGCGGGTTGCCGATCTCGGGTCGGGAGCTCGCGCGTTTTTGACGCATACCGTCACGCGCGACGAGTACTGGAGCACGGTGTTTCCCGTTTAGGAGAAGCATCGACCCCAGATCGTTACGCAGGGCGGCGCAGAAGTTTCGTACACTGGTGCTGGTAGTAGCTTTCCGTCGCGACTCAACCGGGTCATGGCAGAGGCGTTGGGCGATCGACTAACGGTAGGTCAAGTGCCTTTGGAGCACTTTGTCCAGGTTCGAATCCTGGTCGCCCAACCAGAAACATCAGCGTCGGTTTCGCTTCCGCAGCGTGCGTTTCATTGTTACGACCTTGTGGAAGGGAGATCGGCAGGACATCTCGGCAGCAGCTTTTACCAACGCTAACCGGCTTGGAAAGGGATCGCACCGCACATGGCGCCAATAGACGATATGCCCACGCTCGCAGAACTTCCCGCGCTTCAGGCTTCGGCCAACGGCAACGACAAGGCCGCCAGTAAAGTTCCCGCATCGGCGCCTGAGCGCAAGCGCTCTTCGCGCCTGGCCGACGACAAGCGCTTCAAGATCTTTTGCGGTTCGGCCAATCGCCCGCTGTGTGAAGAGGTCTGCGCGTTTCTCGGCGTGCCCCTGGGTCAGACCAAGCTGCAGGATTTTTCAGACGGTGAAATCCACTTTCAGTTGCTGGAAAATGTGCGCGGTGCCGATGTCTTTCTGCTGCAGCCCACCAGTGCCCCGGTGGAAAAGCATCTGCTTGAACTGCTCATCATGATCGACGCGCTCAAGCGTGCGTCCGCGGGCCGCATCACCGTCGTTATGCCGTACTACGGCTACGCCCGGCAGGATCGCAAGGATCGGCCGCGTGTCGCCATTACGTCCAAGCTCATCGCAGACCTGCTGCAGACCGCCGGTGCGAATCGTGCGCTGCTGGTCGATCTGCATGCCGCCCAAATTCAAGGGTTTTTCAATATTCCGGTCGATCACCTGTTCGCCTCGCCGGTGCTGGTCGGCTACTTTCGCGACTTGAACCTGCCGAATCTGACGGTCGTTTCGCCGGATGCGGGCGGCGTGGAGCGCGCTCGTTTCTTTGCGCAGAAGCTCGGCGCGCCGCTGGCCATTGTAGACAAGCGCCGAACCGACATCAACGTCACCGAGGTCATGAACGTGATCGGCGATGTGCGCGGCCGCACCTGCATCATCCTGGACGACATCGTGGATACCGCCGGAACTCTGACCAAGACTGTCGATGCTCTGCTGAACAGCGGCGCGACCGACGTGTACGCCTGCGCGTCGCATGCCGTGCTCTCCGGCCCCGCGGCGGAGCGCCTGGCCGCCAGCAAGCTCAAAGAACTCGTGGTCACCAACACGATTCCGTTGCGCGAGGAGGCTATCGCCACGGGTAAAGTTAAAGTGCTTACCATAGCCGGCCTGCTTGGCCGCGCCATCGAGAGCATCCACATGGAGACGAGCGTCAGTTCGCTCTTCTCTTAACGCGTCACAAACCGCGGTCAATGCCGCAAAAGGGAGCGCCGGCCTACGCCGCGTGCCCGAAAGGAAAGAACCATGTCCACTCCACAAGCAGTCGCAGGAACTCTTCGTACCGGCAAGTTCAACAAAAATCACGCGCGTCGCGTGCGCGTCTCCGGCCTCATTCCGGCGGTGGTCTACGGTGCCGGCCAGGAGTCGATGGCGATCACAGTCGATCCCAAGGCGATCCTCAAGATCCTGCACTCCGACTCGGGCCACAACACGATTTTCGACCTGAACATTGCCGATGCGGCAGCCAGCAAGGCCATGATCGTCGACTGGCAGTACGAGCCCATCAAGGGTCACCTGCTGCACATCGACCTGAAGCGCATTGCGATGGATAAGGCCATGCGCGTCTCCGTGCCGGTGTTCCTGACGGGTACCGCGGTCGGTGTCAAGATTGGTGGCGGCGTTCTGGATCAGGTGCTGCGCGAAGTGCAGATCGAATGCCTGCCGGGCGACATTCCCACCTCTCTCGATGTGGACGTGACGAATTTGAACGTAGGCGACGCAATCCACGTGGCCGACCTGCCGCACTCCGGCTCCATCAAGTTCCTGGAAGATGCAACGATGACCGTGGCGCACGTGACCAACATCAAGGAAGATGCTGCTGTCGATGCAGCCGCTCCGGGTACCCCCGAGCCGGAAGTCACCAAGGGCAAGGGCAAGCCGGAAGCTGCTGCCGCCGCCGCCAAGCCTGCCGCAAAGAAGTAACGCTGTCTGTTCAGCCGGCTGGTGGTTCGACTAAGTCGATCGCCAGCCGGATACTTGCCGGAGTACGTTGTGAAGTTGATCGTCGGTCTTGGAAATCCTGGTCCGGAGTACACCTTCACACCGCACAACGCCGGCTTTCTTGCCATCGATCGTCTCGCGGAACGCTGCGGCACGGTGCTGGCAAACCGGCGGGGCAAGGCACTGACCGGCAAGGCGACGATTGCGGGGCAGGAATGCCTGCTGGCCAAGCCGGAGACGTTTATGAACCTGAGCGGGCATGCTGTTGCCGCTTTGGTTCAGGAGATGCAACTCACTCCGGCGCACGACGTGATCGTGCTCTACGACGAGTTGGCCTTTCCACTCAGCCGCATCAAGCTGGGTGCGAACGGCAGTAGTAACGGGCATAACGGGGTGAAGTCGATCACCGGCGTGCTCGGCACACAGGATTGGATCCGGGTCAGGATCGGCGTGGGCAAAGGCTCCGCTCCGGATGGCCGCGAGATCCGTGCAGGTGGTTCCGATTACCTGCTGCAACCGCTGCGCAAGGCCGACCTTGCGTTGCTGGATGAAGCTCTCGACCGTGCCGCGCAGGCGGTCGAAACCATCGTGGCGCAGGGCATCGGCCCGGCCATGAATTTGTATAACCGCCGCGATGAGGCGTAAACCCGACTTGGCTGTCGCAGTAAGTCGATCGTCGTGACGCCTAACTTCCATACCTTCCTCTGCGAAGGTGCGGGGCTCACATCCCCGCAGAAAGAAGAACCCTGAATGACCCGTACTTACGAAGTCATGTTCATCGTCCGCCCGGACATTGAAGAAGCCGATCTCGAAAAGTTGATCGAAGGTTTTTCCACCGTCGTCACCACCGGCAACGGTGAAGTGAAGCAGGTCGAGAAGCTCGGCCGTCGTCGCCTCGCCTACACGGTGCGCAAGTTCCAAGACGGCCAGTACGTGCTGCTGCACCTCTCTGCCGACGGCCCTCTGATTGCCGAGTTGGAGCGCCGCCTGCGCGTCACCGAGCAGGTCATCAAGTTCATCACCGTGCGCACCGACGAAGAGAACAAGCGCCTGGCCAAGGTAAAGGCGAAACGCGATACCAAGGTGAAGACAAGCACGCAGCACCAGAGCGCGCCGGCACCCGTACAGGCTCAGGCCGAAGCGCAGCTGCCCGCCGCCACGACTGAAGCTATCAAGGCCGGCCAGCCTGGAACGGCCGACGCCCCGGTTGCACCGAGCCTCGATGCACCGGCCGTTGCCGAGACGGTGACCGCATAACTCTCGCCGGTTCGCCGGTAGCAGTATTCGCAGAAAACAAACCGCGGCACTTCACTCCCGTACTGTTCATGGGGTTCAACGCAACCCCGGAGTGCAAGGCCGCCGAACCGAAAAACAGGAGCCGTGCTCCTGTTTCGAAAGGATAAGCCACCATGGCTGACGAAACGACCAGTAGCACCCCGTCCACACCAGCACCCGCGCAGGGCGGCGGTGGCGGCGGTTACCAGGGCAATAACTCCGGCGCACCGCGCCCTCCGCGTCCCGCGGGTGGTGGCGGCCGCAAGTTCTTCCGCCGCAAGAAGGTCTGCAAGTTTTGCGTGGAGAAGATCGACGCCATCAGCTACCGCGATGTGCGTTTGTTGCAGGGCTTCGTGGCCGAGCGTGGCAAGATCACGCCGCGCCGTCTGACCGGCGTATGCACCACGCACCAGCGCCAACTGTCGCAGGCCATCAAACAGTCGCGCAACATTGCCCTGCTGCCCTTCGCCGCCAAGTACTAAGCCAACCCGGGCGGCCACAGGCCCCCATGCCGACGGGTGTTCGCGCCAAAGCGCCGAGCGCCCGTTACCAGGGAGAAACAATGGAAGTCATCTTGAAAGAAGACGTCGAAAGCCTCGGTCACCGTGGCGACGTCGTGAAGGTAGCCACCGGCTACGGACGCAACTACCTGCTGCCCCAGCGGCTCGCGATTGAAGCGACCGTGTCGAACAAGGCAGTCATCGTGCAGATGAAGGACTCGGCCGTCCGCAAGGCCGCCAAGGACAAGGCGACCGCACTGGAGCAGGCGGACAAGCTGAGCGGCGTCGAGATGACGTTCGAGCGCAAGGTCGGCGCGAACGATGTGCTGTTCGGCTCAGTCACGACGCAGGACATCGCGGCGGAGTTCGAGAAGCAGGGCTTCGAAGTGGATCGCCGCAAGATCCAGCTCGCGGAGCCGCTGAAGCAGCTCGGCGAGTTCCACGTGCCGGTCAAGCTGTTCCGCGAAGTTTCGGCGCACGTCAAGGTCACGGTCAAGAGCGACGATCCGAACTACGTCCCAGGCGCGCAGGCTGCCCTGGAAGCGGAGCCGGAAGAATACATCGAGCGCTATGGCGTGGAAGAACTGGGCCGCGACTAAGTTATTCTCGGTTGCACAAGGAGCGCATCGCCAAGGCGGTGCGCTTCATCTTTTGTGGGCACAATGTTAAGGTGTGCGCATGCGTAGCGCAACAAGTCTGAAGCTTGTTCTGTGGTGCAAGATAGGTGGAATTCTGCTGACTCTGCTTGCCGGCTGCACGCGATCGGCGTGTGCGCAAGAGATACCGACAGCGACGTCCGCACAGGTACAATGTACGCAACGCGATCTGCTGGCATTCAGGACACGTTCCATGGAGACTGACGTCCCGCCACCGGTGCAGCGCACCATTACCGCGCTTAAGTCTTCGCTGGCAAATTTGACCGACGCAGCGATGCTGTCTTTACTCCCCGATGCAACATCCTTGGCAGCGCAGCAGAAGCTTTTGGAACTGCTGCCGCTCAGCAGACCGCGTCCGAGCGCTGCTGAAATGCAAGCGCGAGTGCAGGCAGACGAGGATGCCCCAACAGCAGGTGACTTCGGCGGCGATCTTACCGTTACCGTCACCACACCGTATGCGGGGCTGCTGCTGGTAGATGAGAGCTTCGGGATCGAATGCGGCGAAGACCACATGCTGCTGGGCTACAGCAATGCTTCCGGGAAGTGGCGGCGCATCCTGCGCTGGCAGGCACCGCCGTATGACAAGGTGAGTGGTGCCTTTGGCGACATCTTCGACATTGAACTGCTAACGCCCATGCATGAGGGGAAGCCGGTACTGCTGGTGGTGCACGGCACGCCATGGTGCACGTCAACGATGAGCGGTTTTGCCATGGACACCTTTGCCGTTGACCCCACCCGGAACGTTAGTACGCCGTTTTGGCATGGAGAGCATGGGTATAGGCGTGCGGATGATGTGCCGCCCTTTGCGTTCTCCCTCAAAACCACGCACGATGGATTTGAAATTCGCGCCAGCGTGAACGATTGGACAAACGCGATTGCCCGTGTCGGTGTGATGCGATATAGGGTGACGGCGGCATCGGTGGAGCGAACGTTGCCGATAGCGATGAATTCACGCGAGACGGTCGAAGAGTGGTTGAGCATGCAGCGGTCGGAAGCGGAGCACTTTACAGATGCGCCGCAAGGGTCGCTTACATGGAAGATGTTCGACACTTTCACGTATGAAGGCAAGACCGCGAAAGCAGAGACGCCATCTATGGTCTATGGACCGGTGCGATCGTGCACGGATGCTCCCACCCACTTCCAGGTAGAAGTGGACTCGACGATCTTCAAGGCTGGGAAGCCGGGAGGAGTCGCCGGGCCGCGCTATTACGTTCAGATGCGGGAGACTGGGACCGGCTACATGCTGCATGACACGCTGGCTGACCCAGCTGCGGAATGCACGGGGAAGCCGATACAGTTCAGGGGCGGCTACGGATCATCCAACTGACGATGGTGTTGCTGGTCTATGTACGCGGGGTCGAATACGATCATGGTAAGGTTTGGATATTCGGCAGAAACACAGCTATAACCACATGTTGATGCCACCCAAAGTGAAACGTCGTCGCGGTCCAGTACCGGTGCATCCGTTCGACAAAGAGCATGGCACGGAGACGGGTGCGCTGATTCCCGGTGAGGACCTGCAAACCGGCCATCGGCATGACCGCTACATCACGGCATACCATGGCACGGCACCATCGCTGTTTCAGAAGGTCATGGCGCACTGGCGTGGCGTGGCCATTCACCCGGTGGAGCAGACAGCGTTTCTGGATATAGGCGCGGGAAAGGGACGCGCGATGTTACTCGCGTCGCAAATGCCGTTTCGCCGCATCGTCGGCGTGGAACTGCACCCTATGCTGGCGGCGAAGATGCGCGAGAATGTGGAGCATTGGCAGGAGACCCACGCCACGCCGCCGATGCGCATCGACGAAGCGGACGCGATGACTTTACGTATGCCCAGCGGCCCATGCTGCCTGTTCCTGTTCAACCCGTTCGACCTGGTGCTGATGGACCGTTTTCTGGACCGGCTCAAGGTGCAGTTTCGCGGGCGTGAGCAGGACCTCGACCTGCTCTATGTAAACGACGAGCAGAAACGGTTGATCGCCGAAGAACATTCGCAATTTGAGCTGTTATGGCAGGGCAGGGTGTTCCTGTCGCATGTGGATCGTGATGCGGACAAGGCAACGATCCGGCACTGTGCGGACGGCCTCTATGTCACCAGCGGCTATGAGGATTGCGGGATCTATCGCCTGCGTGCGTCGGGCAAAAAATAGCCCTCCGCGAACGGAGGGCTTCTCCCAGGGGTTTGTGGCTAAATAAAGCGTAACCCGCTTCCGGCAGGATCGCATGGGAGCGGCTCGGTGCAACTTCGTCGAATCGTTCCAACTTAGGAATGCACTTAGGCACGCAGGCGGTCGATGCCCTTATCGCGGAACGGGTCGATCACGATCTTGGTGACACGATCCTTCTTATCGCGCCAGATCTTATACATGTCCGGCACATCTTCAATGCCGACACGGTGCGAGATCATGAAGCTCGGGTCAATTTTTCCGTCTTCAATGCTCTTGAGCAGCGGCGACAGGTACTTATGCATGTTGGTCTGACCCATCTTCATGGTGATGCCCTTGCCAAAGGCCGCGCCGAAGTTGAACTTGTCCAGATCGCCACCGTACACGCCGGGGATCGAGAGCGTTCCGCCCTTGCGCACCGCCTGGATTGCCTGGCGCAGAACGGTGGGGCGGTCGGTCTCAAGCATCAGCGCCTGGTCGACCTTGTCGTATAGCGCCGCTATGTCGGTACCATGCGCTTCCATGCCGACGGCATCGATGATGGAGTCCGGACCGATGCCGTTGCTCAGGTCGCGTAGGGCTTCGACGATCGACGGATTGCCGGCGGTGTAGTCAATGGTGGTGGCTCCACAGTAATCGCGCGCCAGGGCCAGCCGCTCGGGAAAGCGGTCAATGGCAATGACCTTTTCCGCGCCGAACATATAGGCACTGGCAATGGCGAAGAGCCCAACCGGGCCGCAACCGAAGACAGCAACGGTATCACCCGGTTTGATCTGGGCGTTTTCCGCTGCCTGGTAGCCAGTCGGGTAAATGTCCGAAAGGAACAAAACCTTTTCGTCGGGGATGTCGGATTCGATCCTGATCGGTCCCACGTCGGCAAACGGCACGCGGACATATTGTGCCTGTCCGCCGGCAAAGCCACCGTAAATGTGGGAGTAACCGAACAGGGCAGAGCCGGAGTAGCCGTACATCGCTTCGCAGATGCGAGCGTTCGGATTGCTGTTATCGCACAGCGACCATAGGTCCGTCTTGCAGAAAAAACAACTGCCGCACGCGATCGTGAAAGGGATGACCACGCGGTCGCCGCGCTTTAGCTTCTTCACGCCGCTGCCGACCTCTTCCACGATGCCCATGAATTCATGACCGAGAATATCTCCCGATTCCATCGTCGGAATGTATCCGTCGAAGAGGTGTAGATCGCTGCCGCAAATCGCAGTCCGGGTTACGCGAATGATCGCGTCACCGGGGTTAATGATTTTTGGATCTTCTACAGTTTGGACTTCTACTTTTCCGCTACCCATCCAGCAAACGGCCTTCATCGACTTACTCCAGCGCAACTGCGCTTAACGTGCTTTTAATGGAACGATGGTCTTGAAAAGCGACTCAATCTTCGCGTGTTTCGATGTAGAGCAGCACTCCCAGAACGGCAATGGTGGCTGTCCAGCCAAGCACTGTCGGCCACTTCGACGCTTTCCGCGGCAGGTCCTGCGGCAGCGGACGGTCGCTGGTTCCGGGAGGCGTGGGCATGTTCTCGCCGTACAACAACTGCTTCAACTTGCCACTGATGCCGCGGCGTCCGGCAGACTGGCCTTCCACGTTCGGAATCTCGCCGGCTTCCAGCAGTTCCTTCAGATGGCGCAGGTTCTCAATGGTGATCTGTGCGGGGCTGCGTGAGAGGACGTCTGCCGCCGCTTTGGCGAACATGCCGCCAGGCAGCGTGTACTCAGTCACAAGAGTGGCAATGGTGCCACGGCCGGACGGGTGCGTCTCCAGCGTGAGCGTATCGGTGGTGCCGGCGGTTGGCCCCGTGGTTACGCGAGACACGTGCCGCTTGCCCTGCACTCGCTCCAACTCTTCCGAATCGAACTCAAACTGTTTGCCGGTGCCGAGATCCTGCATCTTCCAATGCAGCTTATTGGGCGAAAGTTGCTGCACGGCAACGACGCCCTCCTGCCAGACGGGAAGGGCCTCTGTGCGGGTGTACAAATTGAAAACTTCGTCCGGCGTAGCGCGAATGGTCTGCACGGTATGTGCCGCGTGCTGCTTGCCCTGCTTTCCCTTGGGAAGGGGTTGCCAAGTCGTGCCTTGTTTCGGAAAACTTGGTGCCTCAAATGTTTCTGCCGGCTGTGCCATCGTTTTTCTCCTGCGTGCGGCCGAACGCACGCGGCTGAGCGGCGACGGTGCACGCAAGGTGAGATGGGCGTACCCGCCGTCGCGCCGTCTGGTCGATGTGCCATTCGCTGCCAGGACGTTCTTAACCGGTCTGGAAGGCTGTTACCGGGACAAATCGAAGATCGGTGCGGCGCAGCAATACGGTGACGGCGTCCACGGTATCCTGCCGGCTGTGCGGTTCCGTGCCGTCCAGGTGCGACGCATCGTGCAGCAGCACATTGCTTGTCCTGCCACGGCGGCGGTTCTGTGCCAGACCCGTGTCGATACGTTGAAGCAGTGGTTGCAAACCCGGCGATGCCCAGTCCCCGGCGGTGATGTTCCACATCACGGGTGTCATGCCCAGCGATCGCGCCAGCCGCAGCACGACGGGTCTTCTGCCGCCATAGGGCGGGCGAAACAGCGTAGGGATTGTGCCCGTGGTGTCCGCGATGATCTGCTGGCACCGCTGCAGTTCGCCTTGCACGCGGGCTTCCGGCTTGCGCGTCAGCAGTGGATGCATCTCCGTATGGTTGCCGATCGTGTGGCCTGCATCGACCACGCGCCGCGCCAGCTCTGGATGGCGGCGCACATGATTGCCGATCATGAAAAATGTCGCATGCACGCCGGCCGCGGCCAGTGCATCCAGCAGCGCCGGGGTGTTGCGCGGGCTGGGGCCGTCGTCAAAGGTCAGCGCGACGGTGTGCCTCGCGGGGTCGAGGTCCGGCGCATCCACCAGCGTTTGGCCGAAGATCTGCGAGGTGGGCCAATTTGCCGCGTATGCCAGGCCGGCAATGGTAAATGAGGTGACCGCGACACCACCCGCAACGGCAAGTCCCACGGTATATGCAAGCGCCATCGCGCTAGTGTACCGCCGCGGCGCGTACCGTTCGCAACCGAACCACATATGCTACCAGGCCCGTGATCAGGACGAAGCCCGCCAGCCGCAGCTCGCGCGCAATCTGCGGCCGCGACAGCAGGATGAAGACGAACCCGGCAAGCGCAACCAACGTCGGCAGAGGATACAGCGGCATGCGAAATCGCCCCGGCAGACGGCGTTCTGCCCGGTGCCGTGGCAGCATTACGGCCACGCCCTGCAGCAGAAACTGGAACAGGATGCGCAGCACCACGAGCGACGCAAT
>CBAAAH010000031.1:0-14415 GCA_964658865.1 uncultured Granulicella sp. | reverse complement strand
CGACCGCGCCCACCAGGTCGATGAACTGCATCAGCTTGCCGCCAAACAAGTTGCCCAGCGAATTGGCGTCGCCGGGAAAGATGATCTCGCTGCGCTCAGACTGCGACTCGCGTACCGTCCTGGTTTGCTCTTCCATACTGTCCCAGTCTAAGGCCCTGCACGGCACAACAGTTGCATCCCGCGAAACAACCGCGAACAATAGGCCCATGGACAAGATCGCCATGCTCTCTGAAATTCTGCGGCAAAACCCCGCCGACAGCTTTGCCCGCTACGGTCTGGCCATGGCTCACCTGGGCGATGGCAACACGGACGCGGCGCTGTCAGAGTTTGCCACGACCACCGAAAACAACCCGGATTACGTGCCCGCGTATCAGATGTCGGCGCAAACCCTGGCCAAGTTGAACCGCAACGAAGAAGCCGTCGAACGCCTCCAGGCGGGCCTGGCTGCGGCCCAGCGCACCGGCAACACGCACGCCACATCAGAGATGCAGGCGCTACTGGACGAATTGGAAGGCGACTATTAGAAGTTTCTTGAAAGGGTGCCCAATGTCTCGCGCTTGAGACCCTTGGTGTCCGCAGCCGATGTGCCCTAGTTACAGCGCCATCAACATCGCATCAGCCAAAGCGCGACAACGGTTCCGCCGTTTGAAAAGCACTGCCATTCCCGCTCCTATACTGAAATACAGATGGCAACCCCAAAGACCGCCCCGCCTACGCTGCCGCAAACCCTCGGTGCCCTGCGCCAGAGCGAATGGAACGTGGAGCGCGTCTCCCGTTCCGTGAAAGATGAGCTTCGCGACAACCTGATCGCCAAGATCCGCGCAAAAGAGACCATCTTCCCCGGCATCGTCGGGTATGAGGATACGGTCGTTCCGCAGATCGTGAACGCTGTGCTCTCGCGCCAGAACTTCATCCTGCTGGGCCTGCGCGGCCAGGCAAAAAGCCGCATCCTGCGTGGCCTCACCACGCTGCTCGACCCGCTGGTGCCGTACATTGCCGGGTCTGAAATTCGCGATAATCCCTACAAACCGCTCTCGCAGCAGTCGAAAAACCTGATCGCAGAAAAGGGCGACGACACACCGATCGCCTGGCTCACGCCGGATGACCGTTTCGTGGAAAAGCTCGCCACACCCGACGTGACCGTGGCCGACCTGATCGGCGATGTCGATCCCATCAAGGCCGCACGCAGCGGTGAGCAGCTCTCCAGCGAACTAACCATGCACTACGGCCTGCTGCCCCGCGCCAACCGCGGCATCTTCGCCGTAAACGAAGTGCCCGACCTCGCCGGAAAGATCCAGGTTGCATTGTTCAACATTATGCAGGAAGGCGACGTGCAAATTAAGGGCTACCCCGTGCGCCTGCAGCTTGACGTCGCTCTGACCTTCTCCGCCAATCCCGAGGATTACACCGCCCGCGGCAAAATTGTGACGCCGCTCAAGGACCGCATCGGTTCCGAGATTCGCACGCACTATCTCGATTCGCTCGAGCAGGCCATCTCCGTCACCGAACAAGAAGCGTGGTCTACGCGTCCGCAGATCGACATCCACATTCCACGCTACATTCGGGAGGCCGTGGAGCAGATCGCCTTCGTCGCCCGTGAAGATAAGCGTGTCGATAAGCGTAGCGGCGTCTCGCAGCGGCTGCCCATCTCGACCATGGAACTCGTTCTTTCCAATGCCGAGCGCCGTGCCCTGACTCACGGAGAAACCATCGCCGTTCCACGTATCGGCGACATCTATACCGCGCTACCCGGCATCACCGGCAAGATCGAGCTGGAATACGAAGGCGAGATGCGCGGTGCCGACAACGTTGTGAAGGAGATTATCCGCACCGCCGTCGCACGAACCTTCGACGGCTATTTCGCCGATACCAATACCCAGCAGATCGAGCAGTGGTTCAACCTTGGCGGCACCGTCCAGCTTTCGGACTCCAACGCTGCGGAAGAAAGCCTAAAAGAACTGCAGCAAATTCAGGGCCTGTTCGACAAACTCAAGCCGCTCGGCCTGGAAAAGCGGGCCGACAGCGAAACTCTCGTTTCCGCCGCCGAGTTCCTGCTGGAAGGCATGACTGCCCACAAGCGCCTCACTCGCAATGAAGAGCGCAACTTCACCTCCGCCGAACGTGCCACCCGCAAAGACCGCGCACAAAACTTCTCTGAAGAACTCCGCGACAAAGGGCGTGAGCAGCAGGATTACCAGCGCAATCGCACCAAGCGCGGATTCAACTAAAGCAGCGAGTCAGCCAGTCAACAAGCTGGTACGTCAGTTTGTCCACTCCACACCTAACCGCAGATCGCAAGCTGACTTGCTGACCCGCTGACTGGCTGGTTTCTTATGAAACGCACGCGCTACACGAAATATACCGGCGACCTGGCTGGCGAACTCGCGCTGGACGACCTGATGCAGGCACTCTCCGACTTCCTGCTGGACTCCGGCTTCCAGGACCCGTTCAGCCAGTTCCAGGAGCTGAATGGCGAGCACACCATGGAGAACCTGCGCGAAGCTCTGCGCCAGCTCATGGAGTCCGGCGACTTCCTCGACGAGGACGCCCAGCAGAAATACGAAGACATGTCCGACGAAGGCCGCGAGCAGATGCTGAGCGACCTGATGCAGCGCATGGAAAACGAGAACTACATCCAGGGCCAGCAGCAACAACCCGGCCAGTACGACGACGGCAAGGTCGACCACGCCAACGGTCAAGGCCAGATCGACCAGCCCGCACCACCGCAGGGCGATACACGCTTCCACGTCACCGACAAGTCGATGGACTTCCTCGGCTACAAGACCCTGCGCGATCTGCTCGGTGGCATGGGCCGCGCCGTCAGCGGACGTCACGACACCCGCTTCGAGGCCAGCGGCGTCGAGTCTTCCGGCTCTTCGAAGACTTACGAGTTCGGCGATGTCCTGAACCTCGACGTGAATGCCACGCTGTCTAACGCCATGGCGCGCGAGGGCCTTACACTTCCCCTCAACGTCGACTACGAAGACCTTGTCATTCGCCAGTCGGAGTACCAGTCCTCCTGCTCCACCGTGGTGATGCTCGACTGTTCGCACAGCATGATCCTGTACGGCGAAGACCGCTTCACCCCCGCCAAACGCGTCGCCATGGCACTCGCCCACCTCATCAAGACCCAGTTCCCCGGCGACACGCTCCATCTCGTCCTTTTCCACGACAGTGCGGAAGAGATGCCTGTGCAGCAGGTCGCGCGCGTCAAAGTCGGCCCCTGGTACACCAACACCCGTGAGGGCTTGCGTGTGGCCCAACGCATCCTGCGCCGCAGCAACAAGGACATGAAGCAGATTGTCATGATCACCGACGGCAAGCCCAGTGCCCTCACCATGCCCGACGGCCGCATCTACAAGAACGCCTTCGGTCTCGACCCGCTTGTCATCGCGGAGACGCTGGAAGAAGTAAACCGCTGCAAGCGCGCCGGCATCGTCATCAACACCTTTATGCTAGCCCAAGACTTCGCCCTGATGCAGTTCGTGCAAAAGGTTAGCGCCATGTGCCGCGGGAAGGCCTACTTCACCAGTCCCGAGCGCCTGGGCAGCTACGTGCTGCAGGATTTCATGACACGCCGCATGAAGACCGTGCAGTAGGATCGCTGCAAAACATCTCCACATCACAGCAGGACTGCGCGCAAGGCCCTGCGTCTGTCTCGACGCCTTCATTCCCGGTCTTTCTTGCATGGCGCTGGCGCGACACGTCTTCGGCGTTCGTTTGTATGTCCTTGCTCGCTGCCTGCAGCGTATGAACGAACCGGTCGTTGCACCTCGATTCGCGAACGAGCCGCGTGTGACCCGTGGCTTTCCGAACGACGTTCGATTCTTGTCAAAGTATTGACACGGCATTCAATGTCCGTTAGCTTTTAGTCAGTTCACCTAAAACCTCCTTCCTGCTCGATTTGAACTGCTCTAACCGGGGCCGTTCGTCTGGCACAGCATCGCTTTGCGGGCTTCTGTTGTCCACGGCCTTTGGTCGTGTCCCGGTGTCGTGTGCAGGATTGCTGTACCTCGATCAAGATGTGCCGTCTGTGGCCATCCCGCATGCGCGATGGTCCTCTCCACACACCAACGCTCGTTTGCAAGCATCACCAAAGGTTCTCGTTACGATGTTCATGTCCACCCGCCGGGCTCTCGCCCTTTCCGCCTTCGTTCTCGCCGTTCCCGCCGTCAAGCTCCAGGCCCAGACCTTCCGCGGCGCCCTCACCGGCACCGTGACCGACCCTTCCGGCGCTGCGGTACCCAATGCCTCCGTGCAACTATTTAACGCGGCAACCAACGAGACGCTCAGCATCAAGTCCAACGGCGCAGGCGACTTCAATTATCCTGAGCTCCCCGTCGGTACCTACAAGCTCACCGTGACCATGCCCGGTTTCCAGACAAGCGTTACGGACAAAATTGACGTCCAGGTCTCACTGGTCAAAAACCTTAAGATTGTTCTTCCGATTGGCTCAGAGAGCGAAGTCGTCGACGTTCAAGCCAACGGCGTCCAGACCGACACCGTTTCCAGTTCCCTTGTCGCCGTCGTCGATCAAAAGTCTGTGCAGGACATCCCACTCAATGGCCGTGACTTCATCGCCATGGTGAAGCTCGCACCAGGCGTCAGCCCGTACAGAACGAACTCGGTCAATGGATCACGTTCCAACGGCATCAATTACCAGATTGACGGCGCCGACAACAACGATCCCTGGTCCAACCAAGTCGCATCGAACCAGGGCGGTGTCGCCGGGATTCCGGGCGGCCTCATTCCCATCGAAGCCATCGACCAGTTCTCCCTCCAGAGCAGCGGTGAATCCGACCAGGGCCGCAACGGCGGTGCCAACTCCAACATGGTCATGCGTTCCGGCACCAATCATTTTCACGGGGATGTTTTCTACTTCGACCGCAATGAATATTTCGCCTGGCTTTCCCCGGTGCGTCCCCTGCACTCGCGCGTGCCAGAGATTCGCAATCACCAGGGCGGTTTCACCCTCGGCGGCCCCATCTGGAAGGATCACACCTTCCTCTTTCTCGCCGGTGAAATTCAGATTGCCAACGCCAACAACTCCATTGCCGATACCGTCGTGAACGACGCCTGGATTGGAGATGCCGTTAAAATGCTTTCTGAGCACCAGTTAAGGCCAAACGCAGTATCGACCAATCTCTACAATCTTCTTTTTCCTGCAGACAGCAAAGGCGGAACCTCGACCACCGGCAACTACCAGAGCGCCGGCCGCAATACCTACAACAGCTACAACGGTGTCATCAAGCTTGACCATCACTTCAGCGATCGTGAGCAACTCTCCGCTCGTTACCTCGGCACCACCGGCACCCAATCCGCAGACGTCGGTTCTCACTACTCCGACTATTTCCAGACTGCACCCATGCACATCCATAACTGGTCGGTCATTCAAAACTCTACCCTGAGCAACAACATCGTTAACCAGGCCACGGCAGGCGTTGGATACTTTCTACAGACCTTCAACGACCGCAATCAGAACTTCAATACGCAGGGCACCGGCCTTAATCTTGGACTCACCGGCATCCTTGCAGGAGGTGCTACAGGTCTGTACATCGGCAGTTTTGACTACACCGGTGCAACACCACCGCTCGGGCGTACTGACGTTACTGGTCACGTTGTCGACACCTTACATATCACCCTTGGACGTCACTCCTTCAAGGTCGGCGGGGAATATCGCCACGCCAACGTCAACGTCGGATATTACACCAACGGTCGCGGCAAGTTTACCTTCGACGGAACCCGCGGCCCGTGGACTGATGCAGACTGCGTAAATCCAGGACTTGGCCTAAATTACAACACCAAGAATAACGATCCGAATGGCCATAACTGCTCGGCACTGAAGCAGGTCGCAGACTTCGTCGCCGGCACGCCGCAGGGCACCAGCGGTGCCACCATCCTGCGCAACAATCCCCAGCGCGCCTACATCGTGAACGGCTTCGACGTGTATGCACAGGATGATTTCAAGATTAATAACCGCTTGAACGTGAACTACGGCCTGCGCTGGGGTTACCCCGGCACCATTACCGACGACCGCTCATCCCTCTACAATTTCTCGCCGGATGTAGGCTTTTTTCAAGCTCCCCTGTATAACCGCAATCTGGGCAACATAGCCCCGCGCGTCGGCTTCTCCTTCCAGCCTTTTGCAGGCACGTCGAACACGGTCATTCGCGGCGCATATGGTTGGTTCTTCGACCAGCCCACTGTTGGCCAATTTGTCTATAACAACATCGGTAACACCGGCGCGACCGGCATCTATTCGAACCCGGCTGGCACCAATCCTGTTTTTGCACCCACAGTTGCCAATGTTACATTTCAGACCGGCACAAATATCTTTCCCACTACTTACAATGCTTCCAGCACTGTTGGCGCTCTTGCAATTAATCGCAATTACCGTGCGGCTTATTACCAAAATTTTAATTTGAACGTTGAACAGCAGTTCACAAAGAACACGCTTGCGACGATTGCTTACGTGGGCAGCCTTGGACGTCGCCTGGCTTACGTCAGCGACATCAACCAGATTCCCGTTATCGTGAACGCGAACGGCACTCATACCATTGGCCCACGCCCTCTGGCAGCCGCCTATCCCACGCTGCTTGCAGTCAATCAGGTGAATTCTGGTGTAGGCTCCAGCTACAACTCGCTACAACTTTCTTTACGCCAGGCCAACTGGCATGGCATTTCCGCGACGGCGTATTACACCTGGAGTCACATGTTCGATTATGTGTCTTCAACTACAACGCCGGAAAACAGCTACAATCTGCGTGGAGAATACGCCCCCAGCACGCTCGACCTGCGACATAACTTCACCGGCTTTGCCAGCTATGTTCTGCCTAAATTTACCAACCACATGGAACGACTCACCAACGGCTATCAATTTAACGCGATTTACCAGTTTTCCAGCGGTACACCAATCAACATTTTGATTGGTGTGAATGCCGATGGAACTGGCGAAAACAAGGACCGGCCAAATCGAGTTTTGGGTGTTGCACGAAAAGCAGCGCGCAGTGAAACGGACTCTTCTACAGCTCGCACCTATTCGTATCTGAATAAAACCGCGTGGGCTTCGCCATGTGCGACGGTCACCTCCATCTGCTACACCTACGGAAACGAGCGGCGTGATAGTGTCACTGGTCCGGGTTTCGGTTCGGTCGACTTTTCCGCCGTTAAGCACACTGCGATCTCAGAGCATGTTATGACGGAACTTCGCGCTGAGATCTTTAACATCGCCAACCAAGCCAACTTTGCCAACCCCACCGCTAGCATCAGCAGTTCCAGCTTCGGTGTTCTCACACAAACACGGAATGGCTCCTCCGCTCCGGGCCTTGGTGCTGGTGAACCACGCAACATGCAGTTTGCCTTCAAGGTCAGCTTCTAACTTCCCAGGCAAACTGTTCCTACCATCACAGCAGAGGGCCGGCGCAAGCCGGCCTTTTTGTATTTCCTGACAATATCGCCATGCAGGCACGCAGTCGAATGTCGGCTGCTTTACGTATTCGCTCCGCGCTGGCTTGTCGTGGCGCCTTCGTAAGACAATGAACACATGTCCGTTGATCCAGGTTTGCCGTTTACTGCCATGCACACCGGCCCAGTTGCGCCCGAACAGGCCCCCACCAAGACGGTTTCTACGCGCGAGGTTTATCGGAACCGGTGGACCAGCGTACGCGAAGACGCGATCGTGCACGCGAACGGGCAACCCGGCATTTACGGCGTGGTAGACAAAGACCCGGCCTGCATCGTCATTCCACTGGAACACACGGCAGAAGGTGACTTCATTACGCTGGTGCACCAGTTCCGCTACACCGTGCAGGGCAGCTACTTTGAACTGCCGCAGGGTGGATGGGAAGGCGGCACATCACATGCGGAAGAGCTGGCTCGCGGCGAGTTGCGCGAGGAGACAGGGCTGACGGCAGGCCGGATGACACTCCTAGGATCGAACTGGATCGCCTATGGTGCCATGCACCAGCGGCATGACGTATGGCTCGCGGAAGAGCTAACGCAAGGTGAAGCCGAACTTGAACCCGAGGAGACAGGTCTCACAGTCCATCGTGTTCCGATCGAAGAGTTCGAGCGCATGATGCTGGACGGCCGCGTGATGGACAACTGCACGCTCGCCGCGTGGGGCATGCACCTAGTCAAGAAAAAGCATACCCGCTGAATCCTCCAGATGGTATGACGCGTGAATCGTAGATGTCTGCTTGTCGCGGCTACTTGCTCTCACCCGTAAGGTTGCCGGAGAGAGGTGCCATGATGTTGGTTGCCGCTGTCGCGCCACCGGTAAGGTTTCCGGACGATGCATTGCACTGCCAACCGATTTTGTTATGCGAACCGTCACAAAACGGACGTTTTTCGCTTACGCCGCAGCGGCACAACGAAACCGCGGGTTTGCCGGTAAGATCCCACTCGGCGCCGTCGGCATCGATCAGGCGGATGCCACCTTCAATGCGAAGTGGGCCGTTGCGGCGGACGGTAATAGTTACGGGTTCGGACATGCTGTTCCTTCAAGACTGGGATAGCCGAAGCATAACAGACAGCGTTGCCCTGCACTATTGCGGTGCCGCTGCGCATACGTCATGGAACACATAACGAACACATAGCAGAACATGCGCATCGTGACCCGATAGGCACTCGCAAGTCTTGAGGCCGAGGATACCTATGCAGCGCGAAGACGTATCCGCAGGTCATCGGCCATGGAGCGCAACTGCCGAAAGCGCTGTTCCAGAACCGGCGAAAGCGTCTGGTCGCGCAAGGCCAGGTCCGACTGTAGCAACATTCCCGTTACAGTCGAGCGCAGGTCGTCCGCCATGGCACGCGTCAGCTCTTCACGAACAGTCGCTTCCATTGCGCTACGCCGATCCAGCACACTGCGCAAGAGGCGCACGACAGCGGCTGTGCCAAGTGCGCGGAGATCCAGTTCGAGCGGAACGGCACCGGCGGCATTTTGCCATAGCAGATCGGTCGATGTGACCTCATTCAGCGGCAGCGCGGTATCGACGATGACGGCGCTGAAGACCTGCTTGCGAAGGGCGGCCAAAGCGGCACGCCGGCTGCGGGCGATCTCAACAACGACGAAAACACTTTCGCTGACGGCAGACGCCAGGTTCTCTACACCCTGCAAGGAGGTAACCAGTAGCACTGTACGCGTTTCCAGATCGATTTCATCCATGACTCACCCTTGACGGCACACAGACAGGAAGGGGAATCAGGCAAAAGGACAACAATCGCTACAGGTTGTACTACTGCATCTAAATTATCCTCTTTGACGCGTTTCCGGTGCAATCCAAAGGTGTGAGCAGGCTACAACCTTTGTGTTAGGAAGCATCCAGGCTTTCTTCATCGATGCCATACTCCTTCAGCTTGCGGTACAGAGTCGTTTTCCCTATCCCCAGCAGTTTTGCAGCCATCAACTTGTCGCCGTTTAAGGAGCGAATTGCCAGCAGGATTGCCTGCTTTTCCAGTTCCGCAATGGACACGATGGCATGCGGGCCGGATGGGGCAGAAGCAAAGGAGTGGGGCAGTTTCTGAACGGTGGGCAGGCGCGTATCGACTCGCAGCGTTTCCACCTCAAGCTGACGCCGATACCCGCGAAGCTGCGACGGAAAATCCGGAAGAAAGATGGTTGAGCTGCTGGCAAACGAGCAGGCACGCTCAAGACTGCCTTCTAGTTCGCGCACATTGCCGGGCCAGTCGTAGCCCTCCAGAACGCGCAGCACCTCGCCATCGAGCCGGTATTCTACATTCCGTTCTTCGGCGTGGCGCCGTAGAAAATACGCGGCCAGCAGGGGAATATCGTCCTTGCGTTCACGCAGCGGCGGAACCCGCAGGTGCACCACGTTCAGGCGAAAGTACAGGTCCTTGCGGAACTCTCCGGATTCCACCAGTTGCGGCAGGTTGCGGCTGCTGGCGGCGAGCAGCCGAATTGTGACGGCCTGTGCGACAGCAGCACCTGCCGGCCGCACCTTGCGCTCCTGAAGCGCACGCTGCAGGCGCGCCTGCAAATCCAAGGGCATTGCAGCAATTTCACGAATGAAGAGCGTGCCACCACCCACCAGAGTAAGCAAACCCTGGCGCTCTTCGCGCTCGGCCGTGCCTTCGTGTTTAACATAGCCGAACAATTCCGTTTCCAGCAATGCGGGCGACAAGGCAGAGCAGTCGATCGACATCATCGGCAGCCCCTGTACGTTTCCTGTGGCGTTGATCAGCCGCGCAACTAACTCCTTGCCGGTACCGCTTTCCCCCATGATCAACACAGGATGCGTTGCGGGCGCGACCTTGGCCACCATACGGAGCAGTTTTTCCATGGCAGCGGAGGCACCGATCAAACCGTGACCGCCGGCGTCTGATAGCAGACGGTCCTGCAAGCGGCGACTTTCCACGTCAAACTGGCAGCGCTGCGCGGCAAGTTCCAGCGTGCCGGTTAATTCATCCATGGCGAACGGTTTCGTCAGGTAGTCGCTCGCCCCCATGCGCATTGCGTCAACAGCGGAGTTTACGGTGGCAAACGCTGTCATCACGATGATGGGCACACGCGGGTAGGTTTGCTTGACCATCTGCAGAAACGAAAACCCCTGATCGTGCGGCAGCAGATCCAAGAGGACCACGTCAGGGTTGTGACGCTCAAGCAGGTCCGCCGCAGCTTTCGGTGTGCGAGCAGCATGCACCGCAAACCCCATGGATGCTGCAATTTCACAAATGGCGCGAAGCACGTGCTCGTCGTCGTCGACGATCAGCAGACGCAAGGTCGACATGCCGGGTAACAGCCGTGGCGGATCGGCAATGCGTGATTGCCGCAGAATGTCCGAAGCGTCAGCAGTGACACATGCAGTGTCGCTGACGAGCGTTGAAGTCGCGGCCTTACGCGGCCTATCGTTCTCGGTGCGTGCCCGCATTGGACTATCCATCGTGCCAGCGGCCTTGCCGATGCGATGCCCTTCGTCGTTCCCCTGTGCAGGAATTCCGCTTCCGATCCTCATGCGATCTCCCTCGTGAACCAGGTGTCAGTCAAGCACGCCTGTGCTTTTGTTCACAACACATCCTTGGGGAGATCAAAAGAACAACAGGGTGGATCAAGGAACCCTTGCTCAGCATCGCGGCAGGGTTCTATCGCATGTAAGTGCAAGTAAGAATACTCACATCTTTCTGCGTGACCTGATCTTTGCACAATTTTACGTGCGCGGCGAATCTGCGGAGAAGACCTTTCCATATACTCGACAAGGTGTCTACTTCAAACTTGTTTCGTAGTGGTGGCCGGGGTGCAGATGCTCTTCGGCCCGTGGTGCTGACGCCGGATTTCGTGGCGACGGCAGAGGGTTCCGTCCTGGTGGAGTTCGGCAATACGCGTGTGCTGTGCAATGCCACGGTGGAATCCACCGTACCCGCATGGCTGCGCAACAGCGGTAAAGGCTGGGTCACAGCCGAATACAGCATGCTTCCCCGGGCCACCCTGACACGCACGCCGCGCGAGAGCGAACGCGGCAAGATCGGCGGCCGCACCCATGAAATTCAGCGGTTGATTGGGCGATCGCTACGCAGCGTCATGGACCTGAAAGCGTTGGGGGAACGATCCATCATTCTGGATTGCGACGTGCTGCAGGCCGACGGCGGCACACGAACAGCGGCGATCACCGGTGCCGCCACCGCCCTTGCCCTGGCGCTGGGTAAGCTGGTTGCCGCGGGCACACTGGCAAAATCGCCCATGCGCGAACTGGTTGCCGCAGTCAGCGTCGGCATCGTGGACGGGCAGGTGCTCCTTGACCTGGACTACAGCGAAGATTCGCAGGCGGAAGTAGACAGTAACATTGTCGTGACCGCAAGCGGCGGCCTGGTAGAAACGCAGGCGACGGCCGAAAAGCAGCCGTACAGCCGCGCCCAGCTCAGCACCATGCTGGACTATGCGGAGAGCGGCATTGCAGACTTGATCGCCGCGCAACGCAAGCTGCTGTCCTAACCCGTTTCACCATCTAAACAGGAAGCGGTACCATGGCTTCACTGAAACCGGAGGAGTTTGCATGTCGCTCAAGAAGCCCACACCCGGAAAGCTTGCCGGGCTGAAAGCCGTATCCGACGCGCGTGGCGTCATTGCCGCAGCTGCCATGGACCAGCGTGGATCGCTGCAGAAGTCGATCGCATCGGCACGTGGCGGGGACGCCTACGATCACGACCTTGAAGTGTTCAAGACCGACGTTACCAGTGTGCTGACACGGTATGCCTCCGCCATCCTGCTGGACCCGGAGTACGGCCTGCCCGCGAGCAAAGAACGCAACCAGGCGGGTCTGCTGCTGGCGTATGAAAAGACCGGCTATGACGCGAAAACTCCCGGCCGCCTGCCCGACCTGCTGACTCATTGGAGCGTTCGCCGGCTGAAGGAAGCGGGCGCGGACTGCATCAAAATCCTGCTGTACTACACGCCGTTCGATACCGCGGACGTCAATGATCAGAAGCATGCCTTTGTCGAGCGCATCGGCGATGAGTGCAACTTTCACGACGTTCCCTTCTTTCTTGAAACCGTGGGCTACGACGTTGCCGGCAATGGTGAGAAGTCACTGGCATACGCAAAGCTGAAGCCGCAGGTCGTTGCCGGTTCCATGGCGGAGTTCAGCAAGGAGAAGTATTCCGTCGACGTGCTGAAAGTTGAGGTCCCGGTTGAGATGACCTTCGTTTCCAGCACAAAGGCCTTCAAGGGGGAGGAAGCCTACACCCGCGCGGAGGCGCTGCAGCACTTTCGCGACGCCGAAGCCACTACGGATAAGCCGTTCATCTATCTGTCGGCAGGCGTAACCAACGCCATCTTTATTGAAACACTGGCGCTTGCAGGCGAAAGCGGAACGAAGTTCAACGGCGTCCTGTGCGGCCGCGCTACCTGGGCCGACGGCGTGAAAATCTACGCCAAGGACGGCCAGGACGCTTTTAAGAAGTGGCTGGAGAGCGAAGGCGTCGAGAACATCCAGAACGTGAACAAGGCTTTGGAAGCAGCGTCGCCGTGGTACCTGAAGTTTGGCGTCACAAGTATGGCCGAATTGGGTTAGCGTTCTTTTCATACAGGAAAGAGCCGCCGTATGGTGGCTCTTTCGTTTTTTATCGAGATTAGCTTCAACCCCGCTCGTAGTAAAAGTGCAGTTCCTGTTCGCTGGACACCGGGGCACCATTCCGTGTCGCTGGTTGGTACGTCCAACCCTGCACCGTAGCAATGACAGTGTCGTTGATGGTGGGCGTGATTCCCTTCAACAGGGTGAGTTGAGTGACCTTGCCCTGCTCGTCGATGACGGCATTCAGAATGACTTCGCCATGATGTCCGGGCGCAATGGTCGTGAGGTCTGGGTGCGGCGGCGGAAACACCTTTTGCAAAGCGATGGTAATCTCACCGTTGCCTAAGCCGCTAACGGCGGAGTTGCCGGTCCCTTTTTCCGATTGGAAGGCAACTGTCGCCGGAGCTGGAGCGGACGTAGCAGTCGTCGGGACCTTGCTCAGGTTGTGCTTCGGGATGGGCAACAGAGGCCCGTGACTTTGCGCGGGAGCGGCGGCTCCTGGGCTGTAATACGTAAGCAGGTGCACACCATGGGCAGTGCCTGGCAGACGGTACGGCATGATGACAGGCGCATGCCCGGCGGCCAGCAACAGAACGAACAGAGGTAAGGCGTGACCCGCGACGGAGAGAAGCACGTTTCCCTTGAACTTACCCATGACGGTTGGACTCCGTGCAGCGCGTAGGGTGTTGTCGGATCAGTGTATCGTCCAGCACCGTAGGCTCAGGATGGCACACGGAACTGCGCTCCTGCTCTCTTCCCTTTCGTTTCAATCTACTCCCACTCAATGGTGCCCGGCGGTTTGCTCGTAATGTCATAGACCACACGGTTGATGCCGCGGACCTCGTTGACGATGCGGCTGGACATGGTACGCAGCACCTCGTACGGCAACGGCGCCCAGTCTGCGGTCATGCCGTCGTCGGAGTGCACGGCGCGGATGGCGCAGGTGTACGCGTAGGTGCGCTGGTCGCCCATCACACCGACGGATTTGACCGGCAGCAGCACCGCGAAACTCTGCCAGATGCTGCGATACAGTCCGGCTTTCTTGATCTCCGCGACGACAATCTCGTCCGCATTCTGCAGGATCGCCACGCGTTCCGGCGTGACTTCGCCGACGATGCGCACGGCGAGTCCCGGTCCGGGAAATGGCTGGCGTTCCAGCACATCTTGCGGCATGCTCAGGTCGGCACCGACACGACGTACCTCGTCCTTGAACAGGTCGCGCAGCGGTTCGATGAGCTTGAGCTTCATGTTCTCGGGCAGGCCGCCCACGTTGTGGTGCGACTTGATCGTCTGCGACGGGCCCTTGACACTGGACGACTCAATCACGTCGGGATAAAGCGTGCCCTGTACCAGCCACGCGACTTCCGCGCCCATTGCATCGTGGGCAATG